>CAYGBH010000020.1:18030-20713 GCA_964348055.1 uncultured Pirellulales bacterium | reverse complement strand
TACGGATATTCCATCAGGTAAGGCAGGGCCATGACTGCATACCACGCGGGCTGAGACACCATCTGTACGGTTAGGCTCTGGTGACGCAGGGTCTGTGACTGGCCCGAGTTGAGCAGCTTGGTGAATTCGAATTCCTTTGTTTGCGGGCCACGCACGGGCAAGGGCAGGGACTCGGTCACCAGAATCCGGCGGCTCAGTACGGGCAGATATCCCTCCTCGCCGTCACTGAGTCGACTGGTGGCACCCACGGCCCTGTATGTGAGAAAATCGCACTCATCAGGTATAGTTAATCGCCACGAGTATGTGCGCGACTCCTTACTTGGAACGTCGAAGGTCTGCTCCGGAGACTGGTTACCCAATGCCTCGTCACGGGACTGCAGCGTGCGAGCATCAGCCAGCGTGAGGCTCACCTTGCCCGCCTGACGGGCGGCGGACTGGTTGGTGACCTTGACCGTGAACTCGATGACGTCCCCCTCGCGCACGAACCGCGGTGGATTGGGCTCGACCATCAGGTCCTTGGCCGTGACAGTAGTGCCTGTCAGCAAACCGCTGCGCATCTGGTTGTCATGGGCAAAGCCCAGGAACCGCCACTCAGTCAGGGCTTCCGGTATCGTAAACTCGATTCTGACCACACCTTCGGCACCAGACAGAAGGTGAGGGAAGAAGAATGCGGTCTCGTTGAGGTTCTTGCGCGCAGAGACCTGGTCAAGGTCCGGACCCGATTCTGTGGTAGCTTGGTCTGGCTGCAATTCCTCTCCACGTGGAGCAGGCGCAGCACCGCCACTAAATGGAGGACTGTCGGGGAAGCCTATCGGAGCTATAATCTCATCGGGGAAACGGCGGTAAGAGAACGCTGCATCAATGTACTCCACAATCCAGTCAGAAATAACGGTTCTCAACGAGAGTTCTCTGTTCTCGAATCGGCTGGACAATCGGCTCGACTCGCGGCGAAAGCCGCCGAAGCTCTGTATCCAATCATGCCGGAGGTACTGGTCCAGGGATGCGTCGTACATACCCGCCACCATCTCGGCGACCGCCTTGCTCGCATCCGGCCCTGTGATAACCGCGGTCCATACCTCCGCCTGTCCGGGTTCCAGCAGAGATCGGAAAGATTCCCACTGAATGGTTAGTTGCTTGTTGGTCCAGGGTACGTCCACGATCCGCTCGCTCAGATACGCCCGGTTCTCGCGAACGTACGTGACGCGCACCGTGAATCCGCCGCGCATGTACTCTGTGACCTCCTGCTCAATGAGTTCCTGGGTTCGGTCTGGGTCCGTCCACCACGCCCGCAGGAGTTGGCCCCGACATTCCAGCTCTACAAAGGCCCGGCCGGTGTCATACCCTGTGCCCCAAAGTGCCACGAATGATTCGCCCGGTTCGAGAGCCCACCTGGGTGCGACAAAGTGATTGGCCACACGCACACCAAAGTGCATGGCTTGGGGCTCCACAACTTGTATAGTGTGTCGCGCAGCGACCGGCCCGCCGAAACGATCCTGAGTCTGCAGCATCGCACGATAGATTCCAGCCTCAAGGACGACAGGCAGTGTGGCCTGGCCTTGGGCATCGGTCTGGAAAGAGTATTCACCGATCAGGTCCCCCAGCTCCCATGTATCTGGATTGGAAGAATCCGGCTGAGGCCCTGTTGATCCAAGCTTGGCACGGATAACCCTATCCGGCTGCTTCAATGTATAGACCTGGACCAGGCCTTCGGCAGGCTCAGCCTGACCGTCGATGGACTGGGTCGTGACAACTACCTCCACTGCCTCATCCGGTGTTTGCCAGGCGTTTGAACTGATGGTGGCCTGCAGTGCGGTATACCCGGCACGTACAGTGTGATCAGCCGAACGGGTCTCGCCGGTTGTGTCTGTCACGTCGGCATGAACTTGGAATTCAAATATCGGCTCATCTTCTTCAGGAATTGACAGGTCAGGCTTGGCCGTGAAGAGGATCGAAAACGAGCCGTCGACCTCTGTAACAGCCGTGCCGTGAGCAATGGCCTGTGCCTGAGCCGGAGGGTAGATCCAACGCGCCCACCAGCACCAGATGGGAAATCGCACCTGGCGTACTACCCGCCATGCAACCTTGGCCCCGCCGACAGCAGCGCCGGTGTACGCGGTCGCCCGGCCCGGCACGATGACTTCGGTGTCGAGTCTGGGCGCCTCTGTTGGTGGCTCGAGTTCAACTTTGAACTTAGGTCGCTTGTACTCCTCAACATTGAAAGATGCGTAACCATGCGGACCGTCCCGAACACTCAGGGACATTCGCCCCATCAGACGGTCTCGGGGGGCCGTAAAACTACCACTGAAAGTGCCATAGTCATTGCACTGGTGCTGCCGGCGTTCGACCTCCTGACCGTTGGTATCTTGAAACACCACGGTCAGTTGCCAGCCGGCCAGGGTCTGGTAGTTGTCGAGGACCGTGTCCGTTCGGATACATATCCCTTTGTAGTGGATAGTCTGGCCGGGGCGATACAGTGCCCGGTCTGTGAAAAAGACGGTCTGTTCGTGGGGTGTCGGATCGCTCCGTCCTGAAGAAATACTGTAGGTGTTCCCGCTGGCGAGTCTGTGACCCCCATGTTCTGCCACGATTAGGAATCTCGTACTCTTGCCATCATGCGAGAAGCCGAACAGCCCGTTCTCGTCAGAGCGCGTTTGGTCGGCCGGCAGGTACTTTTGGCTTGTGT
>CAYGBH010000020.1:0-17930 GCA_964348055.1 uncultured Pirellulales bacterium | reverse complement strand
GGCAGGTCTGCACTCCACTCGAGTACTGGTTGAATCGCGAGCAGGATTTCGAGCTCATCAGAGTTGATATGCCTCCAGGCTTGTTGAACTGATTCCTCAAAGGCAAAAGGCACGACCCTGAAAAAGACCCGGGTTACGTTGCGATAGGTGACCTGGATATCTGGTAGCGGATCATTCCATACCCGCTCGGTCTGGATCGTGGCGGATCTAGCTTCTATCTGTTGGATTAAGTTGTAGCACTGTGCGCCGCCGACGCTGCTCGGATACATATCCCACCCTTGACTGGCCAGCGCGTGTGCCTGGACATAGTCACCTTGCGCGTGCATGACTCTGGCCCACTCGTATAGTGCACGGGCGCTGATCTCGTGCGCTTGCCACTTATCAACGAACCGCTCCAACGCCGCTTGGTACCGGGCCGCCTTGTCAGGCCCCAGGGCGTGGTTATAGCCGAACGTGAGCCGGTGCAAATCCGCGTCGATAAATGCAGTCTTGTCGGAGTCGTCTTGATGAAAGGCCAGGAGGTTCTGGTACAGACCAATTGCCTTGAATTTGGCCGCTTGGGTGTTCGGGGTCTCAGGCTGCCATTCGAGAAACTCGGCCACGGGCGCAAAGATGGGGCTGTCGGCCATGAACTCAAAAGTATCCTGGGGCAGGGCTCCGGCCTGTTCGCCCGCGTTGTAGAACGACAGTGCCTCATGGGCCAGGAAGTCGTATAGTGTGGGTCGGTATGTGTCCGGAACGGTCCCTTTTTCCAGCAGATCGTCCCACTGGTCGATGGGGATGGCCTTGAGGTCCTGCTCTGCGGCCAGGGCCAGCGTAAAGTGCCGGTCGATTTCTGCCAGAATGCGGGACAGGTCCCAGGTCGTGAAGTCCGCTCCCGGCGGTTCAGCGGTCTGGGTCCGCTGCATGAAGCGCCAGCGGTTTTGCTGGAAGTACTGCCAATACCAATGGGCCAGGATTGCCTCCATCACGGGTTTCATTGGTTCCGGAGCCTCGGCAATCTCGGTCTCGAGACGGACGATCATTTCCTCGACTTTACCGCCTTGAATCTGGCCCTGAAGGGCTATCTTCAGACAGATGGCCTTGGTGGCCTCAGCATGGGCCTGATCCTGCAGGGCCTCGGGGATGATCTGGTCCAGAACCGAAATGGCGGTCTGGGGCAGTCCCTTTTCCATCGCCTCGTCCACCTGACTCCACAAGCTGTCTCGGGAACCCGCTGTAGCCGTGCTTGCTGTTATTAATAGAAGCAGCAGGCACAGCAGCCCTCTAAGATGATTTGATTTTCCTCCCATTTTGCCTTCCTTCCTAAATTAAAAAAGTGCTATAAAATATGATGACACTGGAAAACTACATAACCTCAACCATAATTGTATTATATCAAAAAAGACAGAACATTTATGAAATAATATGCTGAAATTATAATGGCACGATCAAATATAACTTTTATTGATCTGTCTTCGTTGTTATTTACGACCCTAATTATGATATTGTTCGCTTTTAAGGCTTGTTTGTCCATTGTTGGATTTGCTTTTCGATAGAAAACTGCAGCTCCCGATTAATCCCATAAATGGCCCCATTCTCACGAGTTGCAAAATGCCAGAATTCTCCGAAAATTCGTTCCACCAGAATATCCCCAAAGATGTGATATTTGAAATGTTATTAAGGCACCAAACCTTAAGTTTTTGCCGAAAAATACAAATTTTTTGAAATTTTTTCAAAATCCTTATAGATGCCCGTCGCTGGTTGGTAAGTGGCTGCAAGCAATTTCCGTTAGCTGATATTTCATAACAGGATGCCTCAAAAAAATTGTGGCAACAAGGATTTTAGTATTTGACTTTGAGAGCTTCATAGGTGGCCTCTGGATGCGATTACCCGTTTTGAAAAGACTTACATGAGAAGTCCCTTTGACTACCTCTTGCGAAAGAGTGCAACTACCAAATCGAAACTACTACCACGAAAATGCTACGGCGCCAGCTGTTTCGTCCAACACAAGACAACCGGTCCTTCAATTAGAAAACAACGTGATAACCACATGTCTAATGAGATGGGAAACCCTGATTGGACTGCTAAATCGCACATATGATAAGTTGCGGTTGGAAATACGTTGCACACGGCGGGCGGGGTCAATACACTAACAAGGGACTATATGGCAGAGGTGACTCGAGAGGTTCAGATTAGAAATCTCTTGTTATATTCGTAAGTGCATGATCTTGCTCATTCTATCAGTTACTGGTCAAATATATACCATTTAGAATAATAGGAGACTTGAAATGTGTCACTCATATCACCACGGTTCGTGTGTTGGTTGTCATCATGGGATAACCAGGCGCGGCTTCGTTAAGGGCTGTGGGCTTGCCCTGGTAACGGCCGGCTGGGGGAGTTCGGGGATAAGCCAAGCTGACGAACCACACAATAAGCCAGTCCGGGTCGGCTTAGTCTTCTTGTCGAAACCAGGCGCGAGCTGGCCGTACCCTGAGTTTGATGTTGAGGACCGTGAGAAGGAAATACTAAAGCTGCTGAGGAAGGGCTGTTCCGGGGTTGAATTTGTGCCGATACCCATCCGCAATCCAGGTGACGTACAAAAAGCTGTGTCGATGAAGGACCAGGTCGACGGCTATCTAGTTTATATCGTCACTTTGACTTGGCCTCTCACGGAAGCGATCACAACGATTGGCAAGGTTGGCAGGCCGATGGTCGTGGCCGATGAATACCTTGGCGGATCGGGCGTCTTCCTTGTCGGCTACAGCAGGCTCCGTCGGCAGGGCATCCCGGCCTGTGGCGTGGCGACCACACGGATGAGTGATCTGGTGGACGTGGCTCGCTGCTTCGCGGACCTGATGCCTGGAACCACGCCTCAGGCATTCACCCAAAAGTGCCAAGAAGCCTACAGAAAGACCTTCGTCCCGGTTGGCGAGATGAAGTGTCTCGAGGACCATGTTGAACTCACCGACATAGCCCAAGCCGTTAAGCGATTTAAGGAGTCGCGGTTCCTGATTGTAGGGCGAGGCAAGGCTGGTCAAGAGCAAGATTTTCTTGGTACAAAAGGAATCTACATCGGCTTTGACGAGTTTAACGCCTGCTACGGCCAAGCCGATCGGCACCATGCCGCCGACTGGGCCAACCGGTGGACCAAAGAGGCCGACAAAGTCGTCGAGCCCACACCTGAGTGGCTTCGCAAGGCTGGCAGAGTCTACCTGGCAACTCTCGAGTTGCTCAACCGCTACGACACCGACACAGTGACCATGAATTGCCTTGGGGGATTCGATGCCGAACAACTCCCAGCGTATCCGTGCCTTGGATTCATGCAACTGCTCAATGATGGCGGACACGGAGTCTGCGAAGCCATGCCCGACGATACCCTAAGCATGCTTATGGCCCGAATTCTCACGGGGAGGCCTGGCTACGTCTCCGATCCGGTGCTCGATACGGCAAAGAACCAGATCGTCTACGCGCATTGCGTGGCGACGACTAAGGCCTTTGGTCCCGAAGGACCGTCTAATATGTATCGCATCCGAACGCTCCACAACCATAATCCACGAGGCACCTGCGCCCAGTCGTTTTTGCCTATGGGCTATATGACTACGTCGTTCCGCACCAACTTTGCCCGCAAGTCAATGATTATCCACCAGGCCAAGTCTATTGGTAACCTTGATGCCCCTCGCGGCTGCCGTACTCAACTGGTTGGGGAGGTCCGCGGCGACATCGGCAAGTTGTTCAACCATTGGGACGTGTTCGGTTGGCACCGTGTGACGGTCTTCGGTGATATAAAAGGTCCCCTGATCGAATTCGGCAAGGCCCTGGGGTTGAAGGTTATCGAAGAAGCGTAATGGCCCCTCGGGACACACAGCGGCCCGTTATCTTCTACGTTCTCCGTGATTGCTCAGCAAAAGCTTGTTTGTCGATCTCTTGTCATATGCCCCATCTATAGAACAGCTTGGACTAATCCCGCCAGCCACCAAGGCAATTGCGCGCCAAGGGCCCCGAAAGCAACTGAGTTCGATTCCATCTGCGCTCTTGAAAGCTTGGCTATTAACTAGAACGTACTATAATAGCTGATAGAACGACGTGTGTAAGATTAGATACTTTCTACATCGGTCATGTAAACGTTGTGTGTGTCGCCGATCTTCGAGTTGTAGAGAACCCATTTGTCGTCGAGGCTAAAGATCGGATGGCCATGGCTGTACTGCGTCGTACCGGGCACCCGGCGGCAAAGACGGCGGACATGCGCCCGGCCGTTCGCGTGCGTCATTAGCGACATATAGTTACGGCCATCCCGGTCGTCCGGGCCCAGGTAGCCGCAGTCGCCGACTAACAATGTGTTATCAGTGTTGGATTGGATATGTCCGGGTCGGCGGCCCGGCAGTAGGTACTGTCGGATCCATGTTCCGTCGGGTCGGATGAAACAGTTGTAGTATTCTGTTTGGCCTTGCCGTTCGACTTCCTGCTGAAAACCTACCTCGCCCTGCCGCGTGAAGTACTCGTGAACACAGAACTCGCCGGGGCGCTGCAGATACAGCGGCTGGGCCTTGCGGCCGCGCCGTTTGGACAAGTCCACGGTCCACATCCGCTGGCTGACGTAGCTGCCACCCTCGTGACAGAAGAGAATAAAGTCGGGCCGATGGGGATGGATCAACACGTGACTGATCCATGCTCGTTCGCCCCAAGCAGCCACGGCCGCGCCGCTGCCGGTATCAATCCGCATGATCATGCAGCTCGGACGCTGATAGTAACGTTCGGCCATGGTGGAGTAGATACGGCCCGTCTCGGTACTGACCGCGCGGTCCTCACGATAGGCAAAGGCCACGTACTTGCCATCGGCGGTGCAGGTCGGCAGAGACGGCCGCGTCCCGTCGGGAACGCGATACAATTCTCGGTCTTCCATCGTGTCGAGCGCAAGCGACCTGAGGGCAGGGCCCTCAAAGTAGAAAAGCCGACCTGTCGGATCGACACATGCCATGTTTGGTGAAATCCTGTCGCCATCGGTCAGTTGGACCAGGCGCGCACCTGGGATCTCGAGCAGATGATATTGGAACCGGCCGGGACGGTTCGATGCAAAAATCACCTTGTCCGATCCACCATCGGCCAGAAAGGACTCGGATGTGAAGTAGATGTGTACGTTGTCCGAATCGTTCGCCGTAAGTCGCCGGACACGAGCGCCGGTCTCAGGGTCTTTGGACTCCTTGATTTCGTCCATCACGCGTTGTGTGGCACCTCGACGACCCGCGGATTTCGAGGTCGTTCGAACGGATGGCTCCTGGGCCCTCGCTGTCCCTCTGCGGGTCCCAGCCCCCACGATCATTCCAAGTCCCAGCGCCGTCGCGCCTCGCAGGAATGATCGTCGACCGACCACATCTAGATATTGGGACTTCGGTATTGTGAAACGATCTTGCATGTCGGTTCTCCTTATGTGAAATCTATACTGCGGAATACAGATTTTCAAGCAAAAAACATGTAGGAATGTTCAAAAATATGTCCACTCGCAGGACACAACGCTTTGTTCCGAGCTACACTCCCAATTAGAAAGAGAAACTTGCACTCAGGACAGACGCCGTGGAGGTTTTTTGGTGCCAAAGTCCTCAGATGCGATATTTTAGCCCTCCATGAGTGCCTGCTTGATAGTTAGCAAATCCAAGAATCTTGATGCTTAGCGACCCACGCCAAAGCCAGACTGATAACCCGAAGGTCTTTGTGTGATCTTGTTCTTGAAGCCCGTCACAGAGAGAACCATTAACAGATGTGACACTAATGACAATTTTCCGGACCAGCCCCATCAGTCAACCAGAGCGCACGAGTCACGCACGGATGCTCCTTAAATGGCCCCATTTTCGTGAGTCGAAACCTACAAACGCCGTACAACCCGAAAGCCCGTTATCCGCCAATTCGCGAAAATTTCCGTTTCTTAAGTAGCTTGTTATCAGTGCTTTATAAAAAAGTGAAAATTTGGCTTCATAAAGGATTTAATGACCGGTGCGCCCTTTGGCTACATATGTTGGCTGATGTTGTAACAAGGATGCTTCAAAGAAAATGGTGGCAACAGGGACTTTAGTATTTGACCTTGAGCTTCATAGGTGGATGCTCCTGCGAAGTTGTGGTATCATGTCGTAAGTGAATCCTCAAAGTTAACAGTTAAACTTGCTTGGACGATAGAATGAATCGCAGAACTGGTTGAGAGGAGGTCTCCACAAATCAAATTCATCTTGGTTCTTTGAACCGAACACTGTAGACTCATTGCTGATAATAGAAAGTTGACAATAGGAATATTATCGCCATTCACTTAATTAGACTCTTCGATTAGATCGGGGCGTGGCAGTCGTGTTCAACGGCAAGCCACGAAAGACAAAGAGAATTAGGAGATTGATATCAGTGAAACTAACAATTTAAAGGATGAGCGTCCCGAAATACACCGGGAACTGTGCGTGGCCTAGGATGCCTGGTGGAAAGAAAGGGAAGAATCCAAGCCTCGGGGGGCCCTACAGAAATTATTGATCATAGGAATGACTGAGTATCCGGGATCATTAGAGAAATATCTCAAGCATCAGATGCTGGAGACCTGCGTTTCGTAAGTCGCACATTATTTGGAGATAATAAAAAATGAACAAGCTTACCGCAATGCGCCTCGTACTGATCTTCTGTTTACCTCATGGCGTCGCATCTGGACAGGGGCTCGAGGTCAAAAAACATGGAACCAAACTGGCGTATATTGCCCGCGATGACAGGCCGATACTGGCTTTCGGTTGTCACCTCGAGCATATGTTTGTGAAGGACAACCAGCCTGACTACACCGTATGGTCGGATTGGGCGCAGGCACATGGTGTCAACCATTGCCGGGTACGCGTAATCCAGCCGATTTTGCGCGACACGTACAAACCCTATCAGTCCGTTGGCCGAGGCCAATATGACCTGACGCGGTTCGATCCTGAGTTTTGGGGACGTTTTCGCGCGATCTGCGTGAATCTGAGGGATCATGGGATCGTCATGCACCTGCTCATGTTTCCACACAATGGACACGTGCGAAGCCAGAACTGGCGAGAATCGCTGTTCAATCCAGACCACAATATAAACCCGGAGACCGATCATCTCGACGGCTCGAATCACTATGAATTCTGGCACAGCGTCGCCGATGGGCAGACCGGTCTGTGGGAGATTCAATGCGCCGCCATCGAGAAGATCGTGGAACTCACGGCGGATCTCGACAATGTTTACTATGATTTGTCGCATGAGTTTCGCACTGACTGTTGTGGTGCCGAGCCTACCGACTGGAACAAGGCCAAGCAATTCTTCGAGGCCGCCGCCGGCACGCTCCGGACAAAGTACGACGAATTGCAGCCGGGAAAGATTCCGCTCATCGGTCTGGACGCTGAACACTTTGCCAAAGCTGGCCAACGCGGCTGGAACTTCAGCAATCCCGCCTTCGACCTCATGATTTTGGGCAACAGTAGCAAGTCGCCCGTACCATCTGTAGATACCGTGATCGCTTGGCGCCAACAATACAAGAAACCGTTCCTGCTCCAGGAGGGCGGCGCCGACGATGACCGGGGGGGAAAAATCTTCATCAGCTATCACGACACGGCCCCGACAGTCATCCGCAAATACGTTTGGAAGTGGGTAATGGCAAAAAACCAACTGATCGATATCTACCAGAAGGCACACAATAAAGGCTACCCGGATAATTACGATCCTTCCGGGTATAGCAGTTTTGAGAGTGATGCGGTCGTTCTTCGGGCGTTCTGGAACACCCTTGTCGACTACGGTAACCTGGATTACACCGGCCACATCGCTTCCGGCCCGGGATTCCGCAAGATGGTCCTTTCTTCAAAGAAAGAAGCCATTGCCTACATGGCTTCCGAAATGGGGCAGATTGGGACCAAGTATGATGCGCAGATTATGAGCCTTACGGGTCTTGCTCTAACGGATGGGAGCTATACCGTTGATATCTGGAAACCGGATGCTTCGGGCGGTCTCGTAAAGACGGTTGAGAGCAATGTCAAAGACGGTTCCGTTTCGATCCGTCTTCCTTCGTTTACAGACGATTTGGCCGTGCATATATATAGGGCTGCATTCCGTCCGCCTACCGCACATAGTGGCTCGCTTCCATAGACTGAAACGGAATATCCTTTCCGTTAGTCGACCACACAGACATAGCTGCGTTCCCTATCTCCAACAGGAGATGAGCTAAACGCCAAAACCATGTCGGGCGTTACACCACTTCATTTTGCAGCAATGATGGGCCACACAGAGATAGCGGAATTGCTCACCGTTAACAGACGGACGTAAATGCCAAAAACATTGGAGGCCTGATATCAATTGACGTTGCATTACGACCACAAAGACATAGTTGAGCTGCTGATTACCACAAGAGCGAATGCCAATGCGAAGGACGGTGCGAACTAAGCTCCCCTTTGGTATGATTAGGATGAAAGCCACGCTTCCATCGTCGGACTCCTCCGCAAGCACAGAGCGAAGGAATAGTCAGATCAGAGCAAAGGAATAATTAGCCCCACTCCAACCCGCGACAGCTTGTTCTCAATTTGTGTGGAAGACCCACAACACTCAGTCCTTTGACCCAGCGACAGTTACTCTCGATTGGGACAAGGGTAATCCAATTGATCAAGACCCTTCTCAAGTTCTCTGAAAACTACGTGTCTCGACCTCATCTACTTCTACTGCTTTTTCCATGAAATAGACTTTATTTTAATATAGTCATCTTTTTGGCCGGTTGGTACTGGATCAAGGCGAAGGCCCGTAATGGCACCTCCATATTCTGGACTGTCGCTAAGATCAATTTCATAGATGTGGTAGTGTTCATCGGGACGGAGCTCAAAAATTGCGCTTCTCGTATTGCTAAAGTGAGGCTCTGTGTGTGTTCTCCAGAATAAGCGTGCACTGGTGTCATGCGTACGGCAAGCGGCATGGATATAGAGCTTCGCAACGTCAGATGCATACCAGAAACCGGGTGGGCCAATGAGTTGAGGATCGTTTTGCTCGAGCTTAATGTGCAGATTTCCTCGAATAGGCCAGCCTGTGTCGACAGCATTGCGATATACCCAGTGTTGCCGGTCTTTTTCAAAACGATAATCCGGCAGCGTTTGCCGGACAGAATTCTCATACACAAATCGCCGAATCTGCTTCAAAGTACCAACAATAAGAGTATATTTATATTCGTACTGTATGTTGTGGTCGAGGATCTCATCTTGGATGGGCGAGATATAACCAGTAGGCCCGTCCTTGCTGCCGCCTTTGCCTGGGACACCAAAGAAGCCTCCCTTGAAAGAATATGTGTCCGGCTTGAAGACACCCAGACCCCAATTGTCATCGTTAACCAGGGCTGCCCAGTTCTCGGTAGCCAGCCAGCTTTCCCATGGTGAACCGTCAACCTCCTCCAGATTTGTCCAAGTTTTGGGAAAACGCGAGAGCTTATCACCAGTAAAGGGGCGATCACCCGTATAACTCATAAGTCGATACCATGGACCATTGGTGTAAACAGCAGGCAGTTCTTGACCCCGACCACTGTACTGCGTTGTATCCGAACGATTGTTGCTGATACGACAGCGGACCAGCACGGTGTTCTCTTTGAGGCGGATCCAGCTTTCGAAAGTGCACTCGCCGGGCTCATTGTCCAAAGGCCATTGCATGGGAATGCACTTCACGTAGATAGAGTTATGATCGTTTCGATGCTCGACTATACGGGAGCGATGGCCCGCATAATCGCCGGACTGGATTGGGTTCCAACCGAGACCGGCCCAAGTTTTTGAAGGCTGCTTTCCACCCGGCGTGAATGGTCTTGGACCAGAGTAAAAGGACATTTGAATCTGTCGGCCCAAGTCGTGGTTATTGATCATATTGGTCTTGTCTCTGGAATCAGCCAGGTAGGTGATTGAGCCCCCGAGGTTAAGGTCCACGCCCAAGCGTATCATACCGTTGTCAAGATAGCTCACGTTTTCAGAAAGAAGGACCTGTGCGTCCAGGGCAGCGTAGATAGAGGACTGGAGCACTGTATTGGCTATGCAAGCCAAAGCTAATGTGAAGATTGAGCAACACCACTTTGCCATATCATTTGTTTCCTGCTATCTGATTAAACTGTAATGGATTCTGGGTGCAGTATACTGTTTCTCGGTACAGAAAGAAATGAAACAGTCAAAGGAATAACCAGCCCCAACACCTCAACTTGACCCGCAACTGCCGGACTGCGGTTTGAGTTAGAGACCTGCAGCCGTAGCCCTGGACGGCCGATGACCGGTTCTCATCGCATCAGATGGAAAGGTATAGGATCAGACCTCCCATCCCTTGCGAAAATGGCCGTGGATGACCGGCCCCACCTGGGGTGCATTGGTTGCCTTCATGTTGGGCCCATCCCAGTGGAGTGCGGTGCCGGTCCGCAAGGCAACTACCCCGAGCAGGACAATCTCAGTCAGGCGAGCGCCATACTCGAAGTTCGAGCTGGCCGGTGGGCCGCCTTTGCACGCGTCTATCCAATCGCGATGATGGCCCCGGGAGCGAGGAATCGTCGGCTTGGGCAGCTCGAAGTCCCGCATCTTCTTCTCGGGGATAATCCGTGGAGAACCGCTCCATACGCCCGAGAGAATGGCCCCCTGATCCCCGACAAGCAGTGATCCGCCCCTACGGGGCAGACTGCGTCCGAGTTCCAGGCAATCGGGCCGCGGTGGCCGTATCCCACCATCGTACCAAAAGAGATCGACGAGCGGCTGAGCGCCACGCGCCGGGAATTTGTAGTGACACGCCGCGGCTATGGGAGTCGTCTCCTTGCTTAGTTGTGTTGAACTGGCCTCGACCAGGGTGGGGTGCTCCAAATTCAGGGCCCATACAGCGGTATCCAGCGTGTGGCATCCGAAATTGCCGAGCTTACCTCCGCCGAAATCCCACCAGTAGTGCCAGAGCAGCGGCGTGTATGCTGGATGGTATGGCCGCTCTTTGGCAGGGCCCAGCCAGAGATCCCAGTTCAAACCCTCCGGCATAGGTGGCGTCTCCTTGGGACGTTCGGTAAACTTCGGTATACGATTCTCGCCGGCCCATGCGTACACCTTCCTTATCTTTCCGATGGCTCCATCACGAACCCATTCCACGGCCCGCCGGATGTCATCCGAGGAATGGCCTTGATTGCCTAACTGCGTGGCAACCTTGGCCTCACGCGCTGCTTGGGCGATCCTGCGGGCCTCGTATACAGAATGCGTAAGAGGCTTCTCGCAGTATACACCCTTTCCCGCTCGGATCGCCGCCATGCTGGCCACAGCATGCACGTGGTTCGGTGTGGCCACTACGACAGCGTCGATATCTTTGTCGGATCTCTCCAGCATCAAGCGAAAATCGACATACACCTTACAGACGTGATATCCCTCGGACCCGGTTTGGCGATAGTAGTCCTCGATTGCCTTCATCGCCGGTCCACGACCGCCATTGTGCCGGTAATAGAGATTGCTGTTATCCCAAAACCGGGCCACATCGCAGATAGCTGTGATCTTCACATCACTGTGTGTCAGTAGCTTTTTGATATTGACGATTCCCTGACCCCCCGTACCAATAACAGCGACACTCAATTGGTCGCTCGGCGATATGTGCCTGGGTCCGCCCAGGACATGTCTGGGAACGATGCTGGCCGCGGCCAGTGTCGTCGATTTAGCGATGAACTGTCGACGGCTCAGATGTTGTTCTTTACGCATCACTTGCACTCCTTATTCAATGCTCGCTTCGAGTTTTCCGGCATAGCCTAGAACCATTCAAATATCTGGCACCGAGGGGATGACGGGTGCACTGATGACAGGTAGTTTTGGCGGCGCTACCTCTGGATTGTCCAGTAAATATTGAAACATCAGATAATCAACCAGTTCATTATAGGCATATCCCACTTGTGTCAGGCAATGCTCCGTATAGGCGTTTAAGAAACGCTCAACACCCCCGACGCCCTCTTTCCTGAGAACTTCGGCGGCGGTCCTTTCCACGTGCGGCTGGAGCTTGAAGAATGCTGCTTCTGCGGGTTTAAAGACGCGTTGAATATCCTTCACTGCGTCTTGATATCTCAGGTTATTAGCCAGACTGAACACCAACCGGAAGTTCCAGGGCATCTGGTTTCGGCTTATCCGGGTATAGTCCGGGGCCTGGTCCCACGCATCCGGTAGATCGGTCACTCCGGCATAGATGGGGACAAAGCAGCTCGTGTAGGCCGGTCCATAGGCAAACCACAGGCAGTTCCCAACCGTGTCCGGCAGCCAATCTCTAAGTTGTGCGACAAAGACGTATCCGCTAGTAGGGGTACAAAGAGCACGCTTTGGCTTGATGCCTAACAGATCAAATAGTTCCGTTGGTCCCCAGGGACGTGCCAGAGGGCTCTTTTTGCCTTGGGGATTAAACGCTGGATGTTCTGTAACATCGAACTCGGTTCCCTCGTAGCCGTCTCGCATAACGGCCAGGAGTCTCTGGACGGTGAGTGGCTGGTCCGGTTTTACGGAAAACGAGTAGCGGTCAACCGTGGGATCGCCCGTGGCTTGCAGACCCAGTGACGGGGCAGCCAGACTCAAGGCCCTCCATTCTCGCAAGGAGTTATAGGTGCTACCCGGATCGCCGTATACGTCATGCCATACGAAGGGATCACCTCTTTTCCAGATTCCGAGTTCTTCTGCCAAGGAGTGAATGTTGGGGGACATCATGAACATGTCGCGATTTTCCAGGTCGACCTTGCCGATACGACTGCGATTGGCACTGCAGCCAACCTCTCCGTCTGGTATGCGCTGGGCACACCAAACACCACCGGGTTTACCGCTGTCTGGCGTCCATTCCTCACCCGGACCAAAGATCTCCATGAGCCAAGCTTCTTTATCGTCTGCTATCGGCAAGGCTACCCCGGCGTGGGGAGCGCGGTAGTACTGAAATCCGTACTGCTCTATCATGGCGCCGATGATTCTAATGGCCTGGCGTGCGGTTCGGGCCCGCATCAGACCGTTGGCTATCAGCGAGGTCGTCCAGTGGTTGCTGTTTGGGCCGACGACACCGCGCTTACACGCTAAGCCGGATCGCATCGGTAAAAATTCTATAGCAATGCTGAGGCCGTGTTCGTTCAGGCCGCCTGTGGTCATATTCTCGACATTACCAGCCAGAATGATGCTGCGATAGGTCTCCTCTACCGGCAGATAGCCCACAAGATCATAGCCCTTGCGCAGATTGGACAGGTACTCCTGATGCGTCTTGGGTCTGGGGAGATTCCAATACATGGGGAGCTTGGTGCCTTGAGGGTACTTCTGCGCAGGCATGACATAAATCAAACCCATGATGTCGCCGTCACACGAGCTGCTCATCAGAACCGAACCATCGGACGTCGCCTTGTTGTCGGCCAGAATGGTCGAGCATGCGAAGCCCTCCCGGGGCGTCCAGGCAAGCGATCCTATAAGCCCAATCAGAACGATAAATCTCGTGGACCTGTTATTGATATTGAAAACATTCATAACTGTGCTCCTTTAGAACCTCAAGGGGTAAGCCTTATCACTGCGAGGTTGTCCTGAGCTGGCTGACTTACTCCACGATGTTAACAATACCTTTGCAGATGTCAAGGCGGGGCTACCTTCGGCAGACCTATCAACAACTCTTGGGCCGATTCCACTCGCACCAGGCAGAGGACCTCCGGAAAGAGTGCAGATTCAATTCCAGATTACGGCGGTCCTTCTCGACCTCATGAGGTCTTTCCCATATAGGGGCCGGCAGCCGGGCCGAAACGACCGGACTTGGGCGGTCCGCCGAGGCGTCCTCGTCTTCGGCCCGCTCCCGGTCTTCGCCGTTCGCCACCGGGCGGCGGTCTTCTCTGCGCGGGAGCGTCGGGATCGTAGTCGGGATTGGGCTTGGGCATGGCGGCGCCGACTTGCTGGAGATATTTCACGAGGCGCCGGCGCATCATTTCGGCCTTCTCTGGCAGTTCTTTCGAAAGATCGTTTTGTTCGCCGATGTCCTTCCTTATGTTGAAGAGTTTTAGTTCGTTTGTCTCGTAAAACTTCATGAGTTTGTAGTCGCCGATAAAGATAGCCGATTGGGGGGTCTTGCCTTGGCCTCCCTGGCCGTAGTGAGGATAGTGGAAGACCACTTCCTCGCGCAGACGTTTGACGTTGTCCTCTCCCGAGGCGAAAAGCGGCTTCAGGCTACCGCCCTCCATACCCTCGGGGAGTGGCTCTTCGACGCCCGCCAGTTCGCAGAAAGTCGGGAACAGGTCCCACCCCACGACGCGCTGGCCGCGGAAGGTGCCCGCCTCGACGCCGGGGCCGCGGACGATCAGAGGAACGCGGATTCCGCCCTCCCAGAGCGTTCCCTTCCCCAGGTTCAACGGCGTGCAGGGCGAAAAGCGGGGCCCCGCGCCGTTGTCGGACATGTAAACGATGTAAGTGTTATCGGCGATTCCCAATTCCTCAATTTTTTTCAGGATCATACCAACGCCCGCATCCAGGTCCTCGGTCATCGCAGCGAAGATAGGATTCGAATGGATCTCACCCTTGGGGCGATCGGCCAATGCCTCCTCGGTCTCCTTTCGGCTTAGCAGCGGACCGTGGACGGCGTAGTGCCAGAGTTGCAGGTAAAAAGGGCGTCCCTCCTTGACGTTCTTCTCCATGAAGTTCGACCCACGCTCGGTAATTCCGAATATATCCTTCGGGTTGGGATCGGCGGCTCCGCCATCTTCATTGTCCGTCGGGCCGTCGTGCACATCGAAGCCATGCTCGCCGGGACCGGCTGTGCCCAGGTGCCATTTCCCGAAATAAGCCGTCGCGTAGCCCGCACCCCTGAGAACCTCGCCAATGGTGGTTTCGTCGGGCGGAAGTGTGTTCGTGCTCGGCGCCTGTTCGACTTTTTCCCACACCCAAGGCTTCCGGTTCCTGCCGACGTTCGTCATCCCCAACTGGGCGGGGCTCTTGCCCGTCAGGAAGCTCGCGCGTGAGGGCGTGCACATCGGCGCCGGGGCGTAGGCGTCGCTGAAGCGCAGGCCCTCTCTTGCCAGACGCTCCAGGTTGGGCGTGTGGTAGTAGTCGCTCTTGGAGTTCGGTATGTACGGATGCATCTGGATCGAGAGTCCGTTCCAGCCTTGGTCATCAGAGAGAATAAAGACGATATTGGGTCTAGGT
The DNA here is from genome assembly GCA_964348055.1 of uncultured Pirellulales bacterium. GTDB lineage: Bacteria > Planctomycetota > Phycisphaerae > Sedimentisphaerales > Anaerobacaceae > JAUXAL01. The sequence continues at coordinate 2,823 of CAYGBH010000020.1, read as the reverse complement.
TGTTGCGTAGTCTTCTCTCCGAGCAGAGGTACTGCTGGAACCGATGCAGTTACTACGCTCAGGGCAGTGAGTTTTATGAATTCCCGTCTTTTCATGCTTTTGTGTTCCTTGCTGTTATTGGTTATCATATGCCACCACCGCGACGCCCTGGTGGCGGGCCTTGTGGCGCTTCTTCAACTAAAATGTAACCGTCGCCGTTTCTATCCAATTGACTGAAATGCTCGGCAGGTCCGTCAAATTCGACCTTCGAAACTTCTCCGTAACCGTTCTTGTCAAGGCGTCGAACAAAATCTCCGCCCCAAGAGCCTCGCCCTTGACGTATCCCGGAGTTCCCGCCCCTGTCAGACGCCATGCCTGGCCTCGGCCTTCCATTCTGCTGCCCTTTGAACTTACGGCGCCTTGGTGCCTGCTGCATCTCAACCTTTGGCCCGGTGGTCCGCACTTTTGCAGCGCCGCCTCTGACACATCGAACGAAATTATCTATCCGGATCACATCCCCTTGCGGGCCTCGGCCGTGCGGAAACCTCGATGCATCACCCGATTTGGGATCGCTGCGTTGCGAACCGGCACCGTGGACATCCATCAGCGTGTACTGGCCACTCCGCCTGTTTCGCATCCAGCCAAATGACCTGCCAAACGCAACATAGGCCGCAGTACTGGCCCTGGAGAGGCTGGCATGAGTCGTCCCGCTCCAGTAATAAGGATAATCCTTTTGGCCGTTTTCGGCAATAAACGAAGTCGTCTGAAAAACTGGATCAATCGTCGCCGAATTCGTCGTAGCTGGCGAACGTGTATAATCCACAATGCTCTGAAGCTCCTTTACGTTGGGCAGCCGCCAGTCTGAATACCCTGCGTACTTCAGGTTCTCGGCCCAATCAAGCGCCTCCTGCCAGTTCAATTTTCCGTCCTTATTCTTACCCGCCTTGAGCTTGCCGCTGTCTACTTTCATCCACATCAGCCCGGTAGCCTTGTCTGTCACCGTACCGTCGCCATTGTCTTTGAAAGCATTCTTCCCATAGCTCTTGTTGCCGCGCACATAAAGAACATGAAGTGTCTTATCTCCATAACCGCGCGGCCTTCTTGTGCCGTAACCTTTAATTCGCCCATCGGCAAAATTTACGCCGAACATAGTCTCAGCGCCACGCATGGTGGTGCTGACGTATTTTGTGCTGGTAGCAAACTGCGAATCGATGATACGCTCACCACGGTCAGGGTTGCCGTACTGGAACCTGAAATACTTCCTGTCAATAAATGGCTGCTGCCTGGAGGTATCTTGGCTCATCGGATCCGGATCGGTGCCACTGAAAAGAATGAGCGAGTAGAGTTCTTTGATGGTCGGCAGCCGCCAATCCTTGTAGCCAGCGATCCTGCATTTAGAAGCCCCTGCAACGGCCTGAGCGAATGTCATTTTTTCGCCGGGATCGCCCTGCCACATCAGTCCTGTGTTCAAGTCTGTCACCGTGCCGTCCCCGTTATCTTTATAAGCAGGCTCATTGCCGATGTACTGCGCATCCTGACCGAAAAAAGCGGCGCCAGCTTTAGGGAATTCTATTTCTGCATTGTTGCTGTAACACCTGACTTGGGCCGTATCGACGATCGTGTACGGGACTCTGTCGGCTGATGCATCTGCTACCGATACGCCCGGAATCCAAGTGAGAATAATCATGTATAGGACCACAGGTATGTAACAATGAAGCCATACTTTTTCTTGGGTAGTATTATTCGGATGTTCAATCATTAGAATCCTCCTATCTTCACGTTATTTACGATTCACATCGATATAAGACGCATCCAAAGAGCGGCTTTATTGCAATACCCGGCAAAAACCTTTTTCGTCATACACCAGTAGTGCAGACGCACAGCCCCTTCATTCAGTAAGTGGCCGGGAAATGGGTTTGGTTACAGTTGAAAAGCTTTTTTCGCAAACGCAACCGGGTCAAAAGATACGGCAAAGACCTAAATCCCGATCAAAACTCCCATCCACCCTAACAAAAATTGTGATGTTGTCAAGCAGGGCATTGTTCGTGCTCGTGTTGGCAAGAATACAAACTCTAACCGCTCGGGACGGACAGCCCGTGTGGGGGGCCAGTTCGGGCACGAAGCTCGTTCTTTCACACTTCACCTCAATCAGGTTATGTTAGGAGAGTTTTTGATTAGTTCTTCAATAACCGATTTACTTCCACTTTATATGTCAGCGCCACTTTGCCCACGAAGGCGGCCGAAACTGAAATCAGGACTGTATATATCCTCAATACAGAAGAACATTGCTCGGCGCACGCATATCGAGACCAAGGTTGACACGCGCTCTTTGCTTTCAATCAGAAATAGAGAGAGACAACCGAAAGCCTGAACAGGTATTGGACGGCAGCTATGGAATCTTTGGTCTACTTGTGCGATTGAGTGAACGTGAGAAGGTTTTGAAACCTCTGCCCAAGGGCTTTGCTTATTGTCTAAGAACAACCGGGGCCTATGCAGAATCAATCAGTATAGGCACCGACCTCATGCAAATCCCTCTGTCATTCCAGCAAAAATAATATTTTACTCTGCAGGAGTATCTCCAGGTCGATACAGCCGAATGTCGTCAAAGTACATCGTACCTAAAGCCCCAGATGTTGTTGTGTTGCCTTTGGTGCCTATGCCGATACCAATGTTATTGACATTGGCCAGGTCCACGCCCTGGTCTGCAAACGCCTGCAGGTCAATTCTCCATTCGGTCCACTCTTCTATCAATGACGCATCCGGATTCTCGTAATAGACCACAGCGCTGCCATTGAGAACCACGTACACCGGCTCAGGATCGTTGCTTGTTATCCCAATATCCTG
>CAYGBH010000019.1:0-20760 GCA_964348055.1 uncultured Pirellulales bacterium | reverse complement strand
CTCCGGCGTCGGAAATAAAACGCATGTTGACCGGAGCAGGGCCCTTCCTGATGACCTTCATTCCCAGGTTCTGACAGTACCATTCTGCCATACTTGCAGGGTCCTCGACATTTATTGCAACGTGTTCGAGACGTATTCTGTTCTTGCTGTTGGTCACCTTTAATTCCTTTGAATTCACACAAATCTTGGCGCAGCCGCCTACCGGCGATAGAGCCAAATACTAACGAACTGCTTTCACACCTCCACCGGCCAGCGCTCTTTTGACTTCAGCTTCAACCGCCTTTTGATTAATCATCGTGATGTCTCCCGGCGTTTCCTGGACCAAAGCTCCGTGGGCGGCACCCCAATTGGTTGCTGTTTCCAGGTCTTTGCCCTTAAGTAATGCCGCCAGGACTCCTGATGCAAAAGAATCCCCTCCGCCTGTCCTATCTCTGATAGGAATGTTCTCTCTGAGAGGTGCCTGGTAGAAAACATCTTTTCGCGGGTCATATAGCACTGCTCCCCAGCTAATCAAATCCGCATTATGTGCACCTCTCCATTGTGTCCCTATCAAGCTCAAATTGGGCAGGTCTTTCGCCACGTGGGAAACGGTTTCTTTGTATGCCTCAATCCACTCGGTGTACGGTGCATTTTTTTGAACCTTGGTATCATAGCCAAGGGCATCAGACAAATCAGAGTCGTTTCCAACCAGCATACCCAGATACGGCGCAAGCTTGCTGTTTATGGCCCTCGCTTTTTTCTTATCGGGTTCAACCTTTGACCGGTAATTGAGGTCGGCGGAGACAAAAGTGCCATGTTCTGCTGCTTTTTTTGCAGCTTCTATGGCAAGGTCAGCAGTTTTCGGCCCTATTAGAGTGAAGATTCCACCTGTGTTGAAGACCCTGACACCTTCTTTGCCGAACAACTCATTAAAGTCGAAATCCCCTGGCTCGAGCAGTCTGGCGGCACTGTTTCCGCGATAGTAGGTCGTGTCGGAAGGCAGCACTCCGCTGCCGCTATATGTAAAGTTAATTCCATTACAAACGGTCCCTTTCTTATCGGTGGAATGCTTGCTTCGGTCGTTATTCGTGTTCCACCAGACAATCTTGTTCATGTCAACGCCTGCTTCTCTCATTTGGTTTCTTATGTTTTCTCCGATAGGATCGTCGACCAGCGCCGTCAAGACTGCCGTTCGCAGACCGAATGTGTATGCTAAACCACAGGCAACGTTGGTTTCGCCCCCTCCCTGTGAGACCCTGATATTGTCCCTGACCCTTGCAGTGGGAACTTCTCTGGGATCCAACCTCAACATCACTTCTCCCAGAGACATCCCATCATAACTACATTCGTCAGCCGCTTTTATAGACTTGTAATTCACAACTTTTGCCATTTTTCTCTCCTGTCAATTTTTCATCAAACTTTAACAACCACCAATTTTACAACACTTCGTAAATAGAATAAAATGAAAATGTAGTTTTTCTAACGGTGATTAAGAGAAATTCGATTTTGCGATGTATTATAAAATGAGACCCCTGTGAATCATTTAAGTTCGAATTAGGAAAGGACTGGTAAACATGATTAACACGGTTCATTTGGGAATTGGTCCCTTGGGACAGAGAGTAGTTAATTATGCAGTGGAGCGCGGATGTTTCAACATCGTAGGAGCAGTTGATACTGATCCTGATAAGGTCGGCAAAGAGCTCGGTGAATTGTGCGGCATAGAGCCGCTTGGAATCACGGTCGGCAGTAATCTTGACGAGGCAATTGGGGGTAAGTCGGCTGAAGTGGCATTAGTTACCACTGTTAGTAGTATTGTCTCTATGGAGAGTCAGGTTGTCGAACTTGCAAAAGCTAAACTTCACATTATTTCCACCTGTGAAGAGCTCTTCTTCCCATGGAATACTCAGCCTGAAGTTTCGAGAAGGATAGATCAGATATGTCGTGAAAATGGCGTTGTATGTCTCGGTACGGGAATCAATCCAGGATATATGATGGATTTTCTCCCGACAGCTCTTTCTGGTGTGTGCCAGGATGTCAAGAGTGTGAAAGTCTGGAGGGTGCAGGACGCCTCGGTGCGCCGAATTCCATTTCAACAGAAAATAGGCGCTGGCCTGACGCTGGAAGAATTTGAAGCCCAAAAAAGTACCGGCACACTTAGACATGTAGGTTTGCCTGAGTCTGTGGATTTTATCGCTAATAGACTCGGCTGGAAACTCGACCGCAATATTGTAACCCTTGAACCGGTCATAGCCGACAAAGACATTGATACCGGTTACAAACCGGTTGCCAGAGGGATGGCATGTGGGTTACATCAGGTCGGCAGGGGCTTTGTTGGTGATAGGGAAGTTATTACTCTGACTTTTAGGGCTGCGGTCGGTGAACCCGAATCTTACGACCAGGTACAGATCGAGGGTGAGCCGACGATCCAATCCAAAATTGTCGGCGGTGTTAACGGCGATATCGCTACGTGCGCTATCACCCTTAACGCAGTCAGGTCCGTTCTTGAGGCGAACCCCGGTCTTAAGACGATGGGCCAGATTCCTCCAATAGCGTTCTTAAATGAAAGGGGCGTATGATTATGTTGGATTACGCGATTATCATCCTCTATTTGTCTGCGGTCCTTCTGTTGGGATTGTTGAGCGGCAAGGGCATGAAAAGTCTGCAGGACTTCGCGGTGTCCCACCGATCGTATACGTCGATGGTGATTTTTGCAACCCTTTCAGCTTCGTTCATTGGTGGCGGATTTTCGATAGGTAACGCCGAGAAGGTTTTTCGTCTGGGTATCGTCAACATCGTGGCTCTCTGGGGGTTCAGCCTCAAGGAACTCCTCGTTGCCAAGTTTATTGCACCGAGGATGGGTAATTTCCCCGACGTCATTTCCACAGGTGATATCATGGAACGGGGCTACGGCAAGGCGGCAAAAGTGGTCACCGGATTATTCTCGGTCTTCCTTTGTGCAGGGATTGTAGGTGCACAGGTGAAAGCGATGGGGGTTATCTTCAATGTGTTTCTTGGCATCGAACCGATTTGGGGCATCTTAATCGGATGCGGAATCGTTATTGCTTACTCGACGGTAGGGGGGATGCGGGCAGTAGTGTTGACAGACATCATCCAGTTCTGCGTGCTTGCCATTGGTATACCGGTGGCGCTTGTGTTTGGCATAGTGAAATTGGGCGGCTTTTCTACCATCAAAGCAGCTGTACCCATAGGCCACTTTTCGATCCCGGGCGAGGCGATGACCATCGGTGCCTTTTTATCGTTGTTCCTCACTTTTCTATTGGGTGAAACACTTGTGCCCCCTTATATGCAGCGTTTGTTTATTGGCAAGGACGCCATGCATACAGCACGCGGCACTATGCTCAGCGGTATATTCTCTATTCCCTTCTTTGCGATTACGGGCGCCATCGGACTTGTGGCTTTGGCACTGGCCCCGAACCTGGACCCCAATTTAGCTATGCCCTATGTTATCCGTACGGTGCTGCCCACCGGGGTCCGGGGCATTGTCATTGCAGGGGTGATTTCGATTGTGATGTCTTCGGCCGATTCCTTTCTCAACGGAGCAGCTACCAGCTTCATCAATGATTTGGTCAAACCTCTTCGAAAGAACCCGCTGTCCAGACGGCAAGAACTTCTCTTGGCCAAACTTACGAACTGTTTTGTGGGGATTCTCGCTGTCATTTTTGCTATCAGGATTCGTAGCGTCCTCGACATTCTCATCTATGCTTATAATTTTTGGGCGCCCGTCATCGTCGTTCCATTGGCGGCGGTACTCCTGGGCGTGCGGGTTACGAAGGCTGGATTCGTAGCTGGTACTGTGGCCGGTATCGCCGTCGCGCTGATATGGAACAATTTGTTGAGATCACCGGGGGGAATAAGCGGCTTGGTCATCGGTGTGTTCTGCAACCTCATTGCCTTTGCGTTAGTCAACAAACTAAGCACCAATGATTACGAGTGAAAAAGAGCAACTGGATGGAGCCGAGTCAATGAAGAGAAATGGCCCAAGATTCAGAAGCAATGGAAAGTGTCACCATCTCCCTTCGGCTTTGGTGCTTTGCTCGCATCCCCTTGTCTGCTGTCGCAGACGAAAAAGGTGGTGAGTGTAAGTGACGATTGGAGGGTTTGAAGAATCACCTGCGGCAGCAAGCTGAACAAGTACTCCCACATGCAGGAAAATGCTCAAAATAGCCAGATCGTGCAGATTATAGCAAAATTATATGAAATATTTTTGCTCTGTAGGGAGATTTTTTTTATTTTTTTTGTGCTGAAAAAAGCCGGAAACGTCCTAAAACACATAAATGGGCCAAAAACGGCTATACAGAATAAGTAATTTAGCTGGTTTGGGTGATTTAAATATTGACATTTAGCCCCAATTTTTGATAAAATAGTACATTTAGTAAAAGTTCCTGTGGTAGCCCCTTGAGGAGTTGGGATGGAAGAAAAAAAACCGGCGGAGCGGACCTAAATTTTCTTTCGAAATTTGTAAAAGTTTTTTTTATTTTTTTGTAGCTTCTCGAGCTTGAATACGGTAAATAACTTTTCTTAGCGAAATAATATTACCTTACTTTTGAGTGAAGATTTCTTTTTTCTGGTCAATTTACACGGGAGTATTTCAGGAGAATAATTGGTGTATTTTAGGAGAATAATTATGGATAGCGCGACAAGGACGATGTGCTTTGCTCTTGTTTTTGCTTTTCTCTGCTTAGTGTGCGTGGGTTGCGCTGCGGGTACCGCTCAGCAACCTGCCGGGCCCACATCTGCCAAGACCAAAGCCGAGTTGAGACGTGAGGAGAAAGCCAGAGCTGCCGAAGAACTGAAAGCCAGACGAGAAGCGGCCGCCAAGGCCAAACGAGAAGCTGCTGCAAAAGCTAAAGCTAAACGCGAGGAGAAAGCCAGACTCGCAAGGTTAGATGCCGACGCCAAGAAACAGGCCAAGGCCGAAATCGCCCAGGCAAAACGTGAGAAGGAAGCCAGCCTTTTACAAGTGCAGGTCAAAGGGATTAAGGCTGAAAGAGCGAGGCTCAAACGCAAACTTGACGAAGATAAGACTAAGGCGGCAGTCGAGCACAAACAGGCTGTAGCAAGAGCTAAGAAAGACAAGGCAAAGCTGGAGAGTGAGTACACAAAGTACAAACAGACAGTTGCCCGGCTCGATGCAGAGTATAAGGCGGCTCTCGCAAAGCTCAAGGAAAAGGCCGACGCTCAAGCCGCACAAATCACACAGGCAAAGCGTCAGAATAAAGCTGAACTCGCAACTTTAGATGCCAAGGCCAAAAGACAGGCCAAAGAGATTGACAATGAAAAGGCAAATCTCAAACGCAAGCTTAATCAAGACAGGGCTAAAAGGACGGCCGAGTATAAGCAGGCTAAGGCAAGACCCCAGACAAAAGAAGCCAGGGCAAGGCTGGATGCTGAGTACAAGCGGTCACTTCGCCAGCTTGAATCGGAGTACAAAAGAGCTCTCGCGGAGCTCGAGAAAAAAGCCGATGCCCAGACCGGGCAAATCGCCGCGGCAAAACGCGCGAATAAAGCCAGACTCGCAGACTTGGATGCCAGGGCCAAAGAACAGGCCAAAGGCATTAAAACCCAAGAGGCAGACCTCAAGCGCAAGCTCAGTCAGGACAAGAGCGAAGCTAAAATATATGGCATAGCAAAGCTGGATGCTGATTACAAAGACAAAATTAGACAGCTCGAAACAGATTATAAGCAAGCAGTTGCAAGGCTTGAGGAAAAGGCCGATGCTCAGGCTGCGGAAGCCGACGAGCAGAGGAAGCAAATCGAAGCCGATTACAAAGAAAAGGTGGCAAAAATAAACCTTAGGCTAATACGGCAAAAACAGGAAGCACAGCTCGCAGAACTGAAGTTACCCGAAGATACAACGCCACGTATGACCGTGCGGGAATTGCGCGTCAGCGGCAACAGCCTGGTATCAACTGCCGAATTGTTGAAGAATATGCCTCTGGTGTATAACGCCTCTGACAAACCACTGCTGGAAGCTGACAGTGAATACCTTTACGACTTCAGGGTCCTCCACGATGTGATTCAACAGCCCGGCCAGCCTCGCCAGGTTTCCGCAAGGACTATTCAAGGTTTTACCCAGTATGTTCTCTCGATGTACCAGGATAAGAATTATGCCGGCATATACGTATATGTACCAGCAGAGGCGGTAGAAAGGAAAAGTCCCGCGGAACTGAAGGGTGGAATCTTGCCTATAGCGGTCCTTGAGGCCGAGGTCACTGATATAACAGTAAGAACATACGACCCTGACCAGAACCCAACTGAAAAGGGATATCTCCGTACTTCTGTGGTTAAGGAGTGGTCGCCTGTGAAAGTCGGAGAGGTGGCAAATCAGAAAGAACTGGATGAGTTTGTCAACTTGCTCAACCTCAACCCGGACAGATACGTTTCCGCGGTCGCATCGAAAGGCAGGGAGCCCGGCTCACTTATGGTTAGCTATGATATTTACGAAGCAAACCCCTGGCATTATTTTCTCCAGGCGGATAATTCCGGCACGAAGGAAAGGCAATGGAATCCAAGAATCGGCGTGATTAATACCAATCTTTTGGGTATAGACGACACATTCACCACGGTTTATCAAGCTCCATGGGACTCGGATATTGATGAAATCTACTCATTGTACGGTAGTTACGATTTTCCGGTACTCGGGCCCCGGTTGCGTCTTAACCTTTATGCCGGGCACAGTGAGTTTGATATAAGCCCGGAGACCGGTTTGTTCGGTTTCCTTGGTAGAGGTACGGTCTACGGCGGCACACTGCGTTATAACGTCTTACAGAAAGAAGGCTGGTTCTTCGATATTAAGGGTACCATGGAACACACAAGGAGTAAGGTCACTCCTTCGTTGTTCCCCGCCTTTTTGGGAACGGATGTTAAGTTCTGGTTGTGGGGAGCGGGGCTTGACGTGCATCGTCAGGATGATATGTCAGATACCTCTCTTACATTTGAACATTATAGTAGCTTGGGCGGCGAATCCAGCGGGGCCGTGTTTGCGCTGGCACGCACGAACTCTCAATCCCTTTTTAGTATCTACACGACTTCGGCCACTCACAGCCAGTACTTGGACCCGAATAAGGTTGGTCGAGTAAGTGGAACTTTCCGGTGGATAGGCTCCGATGAAAGATTGGTCCCGGCGAGAATGACCGCCTTCGGAGGAATGTACACTGTCAGAGGTTATGATGAATATGAATTTGTTGCCGACGGCGGCATACTCGCAAGTGCTCAATATGAGTTTGACCTGGTTAAATATGAGGAGTCGAAGAGAACTGCCGAAGCCGGGGAAGAACCGGAGGAAGGCAAACAACCGCTTCTTAGAAAACTCGCGCCGTTGGTCTTTTTTGATTACGGTCGAGCGAAGATAAGAAACCGTGTCGGAACTGAGAAAGAGCGCGAGGAACTCTGTTCGGTAGGCACAGGTACGATTGTGGAACTCGGCGATAATTTCAGCGGAGCAATATATTATGGCTATCCGCTGGCAAAAACCGACACCACGCGGAAAGGTAAAGGACGAATAAGCGTTGGCTTAATGTTGCGATGGTAAAGACATTTCACCCGACGGCGTAGTCGGGTATCAGGATTAATAATTGTATTGACGGAACTAAGAAATGAGGGTAATCGAATAAGGGGACTAATTATGGAAGGTATGAGAAGAATTTCAAAAAATTATTATGTCAGGCAAATTGTGGCATGTTTCTTGGTGGGCTGTCTGCTCTTCAACAGCGTACCAGTTGCGTTTGCCGGACCGGGCGGAGCCAATGTTGTGGCAGGTTCAGCTGCAGTCGGACAAGGCGGCAATACCACCACAGTAACAATGGGCTCGGCTCAAGCCGTGATTAACTGGGACAGTTTGAACACTAATTCGAACGAAGTTCTCCAGTTTCTTAAGGCCAGCGGCGGTTTTGCCGTGCTAAACAGGGTTGTCCAGGGGGGAGCCACCCAATTTGATGGCTCGCTTTTCGGCAATCAGGGCCATATCTTAATCGTTAATCCTCACGGGATTGTGTTCGGCCCTACGGCCCTTGTACAAGCGTACAAGTTCACCGCTGCGGGTCTGGACATCTCCAACGAAGACTTTATGAACGGGCACTATCAGTTTGTTGGAGGCGATGGAATTGGAGCGGTGTCCAACTATGGCAGTATCTCAGCCGAGCAAGTCGCTCTTATCGGCAAACAGGTACTCAACGCCGGCGTTATAAGTAGTCCGGGCGGATACGTCGTGATGGCGGCCGGCGACAAGGTGTTTCTGGGCCAGGAAGGCAGCAACATTCTCGTGGAAGTAGAGGGTGTTACAGTTCCGGCAGCGACGGATGCCGCGGCAGGGAGTATGGGCGATGTCATCAACGAAGGTACGGTTGAGGCGGCAGGCGGAAAGATAGTCCTTGCTGCCGGCGATACCTTTTCGAGGGCTGTCGAGGGCCTTGATTCCTTGTCATTGGCGGTTGAGAGCGGCACAGGCCGCGTAGGCCAGTTCGGTACACTTAATGCCGATAGCGTCGAAGGCGATGGCGGAAGCATTACTATGACTGCAGGCGATGTGGTTGCTCTCAGCAGCGATAGCGTGACCACCGCAAACGCCGGTACCAACGGCGACGGCGGCGAGGTCATCGCTTACTCGCCCGAGACGGCACTTTTCCACGAAGGCGCGCAAATCCAGGCCAAGGGCGGCAGCGAGTCCGGCGATGGCGGGTTTGTCGAGGTCACCGGTAAGGAATACCTTGAGGTCTTTGGCGAGGTCGATGCCGGTGCTGCCAACGGCGAACCAGGGCTATTCTATATAGACCCCTATAACGTGTTTATTGTCGATGCGCCTGCCGGCACAGAACCCATGGACCCGCTTGGTCCTCCTCCATACGGTCCTTGGTTTACCCCGTCTTCTGTAGGTGGTAGCTCCACAGTGAGTGATGCCGCTATCAACTTTGCTCTATTTAATGACAACAACGTCAAAATCGATACCTACTCCGACGGTGGGCCTAATCCTGAACCGGGAGACATTCATATGCAATCTGGCGCGTCAATTTTTAATCTCTCTGGAGGGACGCTGACCCTCACCTTAGACGCTGCCAATGATATCATTATTAACGGCACCATAGTTCCGGGGACTGCCCCGCTCAACGTTTATCTCAACGCTAATAGCCTTGCGATGCAGGGATTGGACGACGACCTGGACACCGATGCGGGCGATGTCTGGATAAATAATGTTATAAATACCGCGGGCGGTGACTTTACATCCACAGGGGTTAATTTTACCAACAACGCCACGGTATTGACGAGCTTTGCCGATATTGACATTCAGAATACAGGTGTCATTAACAACCTTGGTTTGTTAGACGCAGGGGCAGGAGACATTACTATTAACGGCGGCGGTGCAGGCGCCACGAGTATCAACGATCAACTCGGTTTTGGTCTTATATCGAGTTCGGGGACAACAACCCTTCTGGCGACCGGCGACATCGGGCAAGATGGCTCTCCAATTAACGCTCAATCTACGGGCACCATTAATGCCAGCAGCACCGTTGCAGGCGACATCTACATCAACAACACCGGAGCTGTTACCCTTGGAAATGTCAGTACTACGGCTGGCGATATCGTGATAGCCGAAGATGACAGTATTACGTTGGATGATGTGGACACTGTAGATGGAGCAATTACTATTACTGCAGGTAAACAAATCATTGCCAACGATGTTGCCGCAGGCGGCGGTGGCGACGAGGATGATGTCACTTTGATCGCCGTCACGGAGAACATAGAGGTGGGTAATGTTTCAGCCGCAGTTTTAGGTGATGTTATCTTAGCCGCCTTAAACGGTGCGATTACTGATGACGGCAACCAGGACACCTATCTTTCTGCCGATGAGGCTGTTCTGACTGCTATTAACGGCGATATCGGAATGGTCGGCCCCGGCGATCTCGATACGAAGGTTAACAATCTCACTGCTACTGCAACCGGTTCTATGTGCGTCTTCGACAAGGATGGTGACCTGATTTTGGATGCGGTCTCGGCCGGCGGCGACATTGATATACACAGCAATGGTGATATCCTTCAGCCGACGGCTCAGATAAGTAAAGCAGCAGGTGCCAACGCCACTGTTACCTTGGGCGCGGAAAATATCGACCTGGATGGCGGCATAGTTTCTACTTTGAACAAACTGAGCGTAAACCTCAATGCGCTCGATGTCTCGGTAAACGCCGGCATAACCACCAATGGCGGTAGCTTTACCTCCAGCGGCGCTACGTTTGACAATACCGGCGGAATAATCAACACCGCGGGTACGCCCGATGGTTCCATTCAAATAAACGTGACCGACAAGGTCAGCCTGGGGGCGGACCTGAACGCGGGAACCGGCGGAGCTATCTCCGGCAACGCCGCTCTGATTGACGTTCTCTCCAATGACGCCCAGATTCAGGACGGCATCGATGTTGCCCACCCGACAGACGGCGCGACCATTACTGTTCTTGGGCCTGTTGGAAAGGATACCTACGCCGAGAATCTCAGCGTCGTCAAGCCCAACATCACACTGCAATCGAAGGACACAGATATCGTGACCCTAAAGCCCACCAGTGGCGACGTACTCAGCGTCACCACAGGCGCGGACAACTTTACTCTGGGCGGTGCAGCCGACCAAGGGTTTACGGTCGACACAACTGGCACCGCCTCGAGAGGCGTGTTAGCATTGGATACGACAGGGCTGACCATCAGCCACAATGAGTTCAAGGCCGATGACACCCCCACCCCCGATACCTCCATAGATGCTCACAACGTTGATGACTTGTTGGTAAGCAACAACAAGTTTACCGGTAGCAGCGCTGTTGGTCTAAACCTTTCCAGCGTGTCGGGCAGCTCGGCTGTTCAGAGCAATGTCATCGACAACTATGTAAGCGGTATCATAGTTAGCCCTGGGGCAACAGGCACCGACGGCCTAAGCATAAGCGGCAACGATATCCTGAACAACTATTATGGTATTTCCTTCAGCAATATCGGCCTCGGCAATACCGAAAATGTTTCTGTAGAGTACAACATGCTGAACAATGAATTCGCGGACCTGTGGGTCGCAAATGGAGCCAATGTCAAGGCCAACACCTTTACGATTCAATACAATGGCTTTGAGGGCGGCACGGTAGGTCTTATGAATACGAATAGTTTCTACGAAGTAACGGCAGAGAAGAACTGGTGGGGCGCTGCGGACGGCCCCGGCGGGATAGGCTCGGGCTCTGGTGTGCTGGTTTTCGGCGACGTCGATTACAGCCCGTGGCTGGGTCTTGGGGACGATGACCTTGATGCGATCGGCTTCCAGGTGGCCAGCCCGATGATATGGTGGACTGATGATATCCTCCAGGACGCCATCGACGCAGCAAGCACATCGGGAGATGATGTTATCGTGGCCAAGGCGGGCCTCTATGCCAGTGAGCCGGCCAATACGGTAAATGTTGATAAGCAGCTTGCGGGCATTCACTTTATAGGCGCCGCACCTTCGGCAGTCTATGCCGACGTGAAATTGACCAATGATGACGCCGACTGGAACTGGGATGGTGCCGGTAAAGGCGTTCTGTTGATGGATACGATAGCAAAAATAGAATCCGACTTTACGACTACGCCAAGCAATCAAGACCTTTACCTCCTCCGTACCGTAACGGACGAAGGTTACCATAGCCTGACGTTGGATACCGGAACCGGAACCACCCACCTGGAGGGACCGGTTACGGTCGGTAAAGACCTCACCCTTATGAGCAACGCTGCTTCGGAGGGAGACATGATACTGACTGCCGGAGATTCGATTTATGCCTATGGCACACTTACTACCGACCCCTCCGGCACATTGGGTGGAGCCGGGGATATTCACCTTTACTCATCCGATAAACCCACCATCCACCTCTTCGGCGACGTAACCGCAGACGTTACCGATGGCGGCAGTATTTTCCTTCATAACGATACCGAAGTTGCCGGTGGTAAGACTCTCAAGGCCGGCCTGGACGTAAAATTAGACGATGGCAAGACTATGGAAGGTTTAGGGGCCTTGACGGTTGAAGGAGATCGCAACATCGTCCTTGGCGGTGCCGTAACAGCGGACGGAACAATGACCCTGAGGGCTGATGCAGATAAGGGCGAGCTTGATTATGTACCCGGTGGGACAATGTGGGCCAAGAGCACGCTTGAGACTACCGCCGGCGATATAGATATTTATGCCTTTGACAGCAGCAAAATAGACCTTGATGGCAATGTAACCGCTGCCCAGGACCTTATCCTGAATAATGACACGACTGTAGCCGCTGATAAAACACTCAAGGCCGGCAATAACGTACAAAGTCCGGCGCATTTGACAGCGGAAGGTAATCTGACAATCGAGGCAACCGGCGGAGCGATTCTCGCCCACGAGATTACTATGCCGGCAACTCCCGCTCCCGAAACAACTTTGACGCTGACGCAGAATAATAAACTGGACATGGAGCAGAACGTCAAAGTCGAAAACAGAGATAATACGCACCTGGTTGCGACCAGCACGGCTTATTCAGTTACTTCCGAAGCAGCGGCTAAATGGTTGGATATAACGGCAACGGCTTACGAAAATATCACTCTTAGTGATGAAGGCGGTGAAATAAGAACTAAAGCACTTACCGCCCAAACTAAGGACATCGTTGTGAACTCAGACCTTGGCAAAGTGATAGCTGAAGAGGATATAATTGCTACTCTCGGCAGCGTATCTCTCACTGCAGACGAAGGTATTGAAGTTACTAAAAATATTACCGCCGGTGGCGGTGGTGTAATTGCAGGTGTAGTCCTCGATGGGACGGTTACCGCTGTTGGCACAACTGACCAGACGTTCGATGCCGGCACCGGGACGCTTTTAGCCAAAGATACGCCGGGTAGAGAAGCTACTATAACCAAGACAGGAAATGGTAAGCTTACGCTTGCTGCTGATACGCTTGTGGATCTTGATGGTGTAGATGGTACTACCGGCGATTCCGTGCATGTAGAAAATGGGCCTTTGACGATAGATGGTCCGGTTGACGGAGAAGGCAATTTAAGGGCTAAAGGCGTTATCCACCTTACGGGCCCCGCCGATCTGGCCGGCGATGTCATATCCACAGGCAGCGGCATAACATTTGACGATGATGTTTTTGCGGACGGTGTCGGTAGTCAGATCTTTGATGCCGGCACAGGACAATTGATTGCCGAGGATGGCGCTGACATCGATAAGAGTACTGAGGGTTCGCTTACTCTCGCTGGCGACGCTGGCATAGAGCTTGGTGGCAATGTGACCGGCACCGGTATGGAATCAGGCGATAGTCTTATCTTTGAGAACAATGTGACTGCCGATGGCACAGGCAGCCAGAGGTTTGATGCCGATGCCGGAAAGCTGGTTACCATAGATGGTGTTAACATTGACAAGAGTAGTAATACCTCGCTGACTCTTGGCGGTGATGAAGGTATTGAGCTTGGTGGAAATGTGACCGGCACGGGCATGGCAGACACCGATACCTTGACATTTGAAAATAATGTAACCGCCAACGGCAGCGCGGCTCAGGAGATCGATGCCGATGCCGGAAAGCTGGTTACCATAGATGGTGTTAACATTAATAAGAGTACGAATACCACGCTGACTCTTGGCGGCGGTGCCGGTATAGAGCTTGGCGGCAATGTTACCGGCAGCGGGCTGACCGCAGCGAGCAGTATTATCATCGAGGACCATGTGACCGCCAACGGCAGCGCGGCTCAGGAGATTGATGCCGATGACGGCAAGCTGGAGAGCCTCGACGGCGTTGATATTACCAAGGTCACTGCTGGTAATCTATATCTTGGCGGCGGTGCCGGTATAGAGCTTGGCGGCGATGTAAGGGGTAGCGACGGCATCACCGGCATTGGATCGGGTGATAAGATTGTCTTTGAGAACCATGTGACTGCCGATGGCACAGGCAGCCAGATGTTTGATGCCGATGCCGGTAAGCTGGAGAGCCTCGACGGCGTTGATATTACCAAGGTCACTGCTGGTAATCTATATCTTGGCGGCGGTGCCGGTATAGAGCTTGGCGGCGATGTAAGGGGTAGCGACGGCATCACCGGCATTGGATCGGGTGATAAGATTGTCTTTGAGAACCATGTGACTGCCGATGGCACAGGCAGCCAGAGGTTTGATGCCGATGCCGGTAAGCTGGCTACGCTGAATAATGTAGATATCATCAAGAGCACTGAAGGCGACCTGAATCTTGGTGGCGATGACGGCATCGAGCTTGGCGGTGATGTTCTCGGTAACGGTCTTGTATCAGGCGATACGATTACATTTGAGAACAATGTAGACGCTGATGGCACCGGCGCTGCTGCTGACCAGAGGTTTGATGCTATAGCCGGGACGCTTCGCGCGGATGATACGGTCACGAAAACCACCGAAGGTGACCTTTATATTGGCGGCGATGAAGGTGTCGACCTTGACGGCACTGTTTGGGTCCAGAAGGGCAGCCTGACCATAGAGGATGATTTCAGCGCAGAAGCCGATTTACTGGCAAGTGAAAACGTAATATTCGAGGGTTCTATAGTAAATGGAACACTCGACGGTGGCACTGCGATAACACCAGTCAACCAGTATATAACGGCCACGAACGGCAAGGTTTATGCGAGCGGCTCGATACACAAGACAGGCGATGGTAACCTGGAAATTTCTGGCGGGCATGACGGACCTATAAATAGCGACCTGGCGGACTACTACGGTCGGTCCGTGTGGACCAAGGCGGTTACCGTTGACGATGGTGAGTTGACTATCAAAGGTAACGCCGCTGTTGTGCTTCAAGGAAGTATTCACTCTTCAGGCAATATGTGGCTGAGTGCCAATGATAATACAACCGACTACAGCGGTTACCTGTATCACACTTCTGGAACCATCCAGAGTTCCAACGGCGATGTTGATCTTTCCGCCTATGGTGATGCGATATATCTCAACGGTGGTCCTGCTATGCCGGCTACTTATGTTTCAGCCGGCGGTGATATTTTGATTCGTGATTACACGTGGGTGCAGAATAGCAGAAAACTCGATGCCGGCGATGACGTAATTTTGGCCAGCGGCAAGCGGTTACAAGGAAATCAATATTTGACTGTTGAAGCAGGCGACGACATCGTACTCGGTGCCAATGACCCAGATAATCCTTTGGCGGGAGGATCTCCTGCTACTCCTGGTACTGTTGTAGTGAAGAATGACCTGATACTGCGTGCCGACGATGATATTTACGCCTATGGTAACATCATTTCGAATGAGGGCAATATCGAGATTTATTCTTCGGATAATACCACGTATCTCATCGGTGACAAGGTTGAGGCGTTCGGCAATATCTTGTTGAATAATAACACAATATTCGACAGCGGAGTCGATCAGTTAGTAGATGCTCAGACCGGCAAGATTACTGCCAACGGCTCGTTGAAGAAACCGAACGAGAGTCTGTATCTGGAGGCTGCTGGTAATGTAAGCCTTAATGGTCCTGTAACAGCCAATTCCGGTGGAGTATCAATTGTCTCAGAGACCGGCACGATATTTACGCCGGGTGCGGGTGGCGGCAACGATACGCTTAATGTTCCCATAAGCGGCTATTCTGACGATGCTGCCGGCGACGGTGTTGTCCTGCCATACGGCCCCGGCAGAGCGGCGATTGTCGTCAAGAGCGCCGATACCTTGAATTTAGGCCCGGATGCCGAACTAATGGCCAGTGGGAGCTACGACAATGGTGCTGTTGATGACCGCGCAGGTGTTGGTTTCTTAGATGCTCCCGACACGTATATCCCACTACCAGGCGGTCCTCTCAGGGACGAAGGCGATCCGTTCGATGCCGCAATTTATCTTGCCAGTACAACTGGAGATGTGGATGTTAGCTCACCGGTTAGCATTATGTCCGGCAAAGTACCCCAAGGAACAATGGTTATCGATGCCGTTGATACCGTCACCTTTGACGGAGGACTGCTCTTTGACGCTACAAATCCTGGGGCTACCTTGTTCCAGCAATCTGTGGCTGATGGCGATGTCGGTGACAGGCTGGAGGTGTGTTCTCGGATAACTGAATGGTTGTGGCAGGCTTCATTCTATGGCACCTTGCCCTTTGCCGGGAGCCCTGCAGACATAGCGGCCTTTGAGGCCTTTATCGGTGGGGATTACATACTCCGCGGCGCCGGCCTTAGCAATCCCGATATCACGGATGGCAGAGCCTGGGTTCTGGAGGTTGATACGCCACCAGCGCCCTTTGGAGAGGCTCTAATTCCGGGAACTGAAGAAGTGGCCTTCGCAGAAGGCGGCTGCCCGGCTTTGATGGCGTGGTTGGCTGGGGAGCTTGGCATGCCAGAAGAGACTATTCGGGTCTATCTGGCAGATGCTTTCCTCTATTCTACAGCTATACAGCCGTGCGAGGCGTGTGCAAGACTCCTGGAAGCTGCTACAATCTTAGACGATCCTGAAGGCACTCGGATTGCTGCTCTGGCCCAGGTAGTTAATGAGTTTGTTGCTCCGGACGCACCGATTGCTCCGGAACAGATGGCTTCGATTGCTTCAGCAATGGTAAGCCCCGAAGCCGGCACTGTTTACGCGGCAGCCGGAGAATGGCTCGATGCCCTTGCAGGGTATGTTGGCATCCTGAACACTGAAATGGGATTCTCAGTACCTGAATCTGTAGCGTTTGTAAACAAATACCTTACACCGGTAGCAGAGCTTGATAACGCAAGTGTTGCTGCGTACGTTGAAGCGCGAGTGGCAGCTCTCGGTGGCTAATAAGGCGGGTTTTTAACGCAATAGTGTGACAATGTTGCCGTCGGGGATAACTCTCCCCGGCGGCAACTTTTTTTACAGTCGTAATTTTTTTATTCAAAGGCTTTTGCGACCTCCAGCACTTTTCCAGCCTTTTGTTCGAGTTGAGCCATGGTCGCCAGTACCTCTGTTACGTTTGGGTGATTCTGGTCAAAGATTTTTTCGAGCGTATTCAACGCCATCTGACAGAGGTTTCGAGCTTCGGAGTATTTTCCCTGGTGTATACACAGCCTTGCCAGATTATTAAAGGCCCTCGCAGTATGGTCATTTTCCGTTCCCAAGGAATTTTCCAACACTTTTACCGCCTGTCGACAAACGCCCTCAGCTTTGTCGTATCTTTTGTTCGCAATATACAATTGCCCCAGGGAACTCAAGACTCTCCCGGTAAGTGGATGTTCTGAACCACGCTTTTTTTGCACCACAAGTAAGGTTTTCTGAAGCAGTCTTTCTGCCTGTGCGTAGTCTTTCTTTGCTTGACAGATCTTGGCCATTGTCAACCACGCTGGAGCTAAAAGATGATGATCCGGACCGTAGACTTTTTCTTGGATTACCAGCGTTTGATTAATCAGTGACTCCGCCTCGGTGTATCTGCGCTGTAGCAGATATAGTCCCGCGACGCTGCAACGCACACCTGCCGTGTAAAGATGGTTTGGCCCATAGCTGTTATTAATCGAGACAAGCGCCCGCTGATAATAGCTTTCCGCATCTGCGAAGTTGCCCTGTGTAACCAGCAGGTTAGCAATGTCTACCTTGAATGGTACCATTGCCTTGTCATCTGCACTATGACTGTCGAGCATAATGGCCACCGCTCGCTCCAGAGCAAGGCCGGCATCCCGATACCTGCCCTGTCCTTGATAAATTGAACTGAGGATTCTCAATGTGTATGCTATGTATGGGTGCTTTTTGTAGTAGACCTTTTCCTGTAGTTTAAGACCCAGCTCGCACATCTTCTCAGCTTCGGAGAGTCTGCCCTGATTATCGTAAACATATGCCAAATCAATCAAACACAAACAGAGTTCAGAGTCAGAAACGTTATTTGTTTTTGCCGAAGCCAGCGCCCGTTCCGCAAGCGTCGCCGCCTTTGTATAATCTCCGAAGGCCATGTACACTCTTGCCATTGTTCGAATTGCTTTGCAAGGGGGACTCTTTTTGCCCTGCCACGGCTCTGCGTCTGCTATGCTGCCCTTGAGGAGTACCAAACCGAGCACTAAAACAAGGAAAAGAGTTTTGCTTTTATTTGTTAGACGATTTGTTTCGTTTTTCTGATTCATTTACCCCATCCCCTTGAGTAGTTTGCTGCATCCCCATTTCCGGTTTGTAGTTTCTTCGATGCCGAAAATAACCGAGGTCACCGGCTATGTAAAACATAAGAAACAATATAAAAAGCGGCAAATTATGCAGACGTTTTTTCAATGAAATACTTTGAGTCTTTAGGCAGGCGTTTTATATGTTGTTGTTCAATATTTTCGGACTTTTCTTCCGTCACCTTCTATCCCAGAAAAGTGGTTCCCATCTAATCTCTGCAATTTCCAGTACCAGAACCATTTCTCAAAATTTAGGATAAAAAGCACTATTTTCATTACTGATATATACCGATAGATTTTTCAGGCACTTCATTTTCAGGCTTTAATTGGTGTGAGGGTTCTTATATTGCGATTTGGTAACGATAAACAACGCAATTTCCGAATTGTGTGGATAGTGGCGACCGTGTTTGTAGCTGTCGTGTGCGAACATGCCGGAGTAGCTGCCAAAAGTCCACCACCTCAAAAATCTGCAGCCTGTATTGTTAAGGAGACGCCCGAAGCCGCAGTAGTGATTAACTCGGTCTGTGATAAAATTATCAGCGGCGATTTCAAAAGCGCCCAAGAGCTCCTTCGCAAATCTGCTGTCCCCGCCAGCAAAGGCCTTTGGCAGCTTAGGATGATTATTGATGAGTATATGGCCATAAAAGCCCGGCGCAGGGCATCCCAAAATAATGCTTATCAAGAGCAGATGGCCGAAATCAAAAGACTTTGCCAGAAAGGCCTCACAGAAGATGTCGATGACATCGGCAAGGTCTTTTCGGTAGTAATACAAGCTCTGGAATATGCCGACGAAGAAGGGCAAAAACAAGCTTTGCTCGAAGACCCTTTTGTAAAAGAAACCATTCGAGAAGCCAAGAACAGGGCCGCCGAATTCGAGTCAAAAGGCAAATGGATTGATGCCTATACAGTTTGCTATAGCAAGCTGTCGCAAATGTATAAAGACAATGAGGCATATTCGGACTATGCCGAACAGCTTTTGGATAAGGCCGATATTGCAGCGTCTCTGCAAAACAGCAGTTGTGAGACCAGCAGGGAGCGCTATAAAGGTATAAACAAACAAATGTTTATCAGCGCCGTTGAGCTTCTCGATTCCAGTTATGTCAACATTATCGATTATCGCCGGATGACAATTAAAGGCATCAGTCGCTGCAAGTTGTTAGCGGAAGTGATGAGTAATCCACATCTCGATACGGCCTATGAGATACGAGGTGCGCAACTTACAGCTTGGTCGGCGGCACTGGCATCGATTCAGGATGAAGTGAAGCGGTCGCCGGTGGATATAAGTAAGCATAAGCTTACAAGTGTTTTTGAAGAGATTCTGGCCCTGAACGATTCCCATGGTTCCGGCATGGGGTTGCCTCAAGCATTGTTGATTGCACAGTTTGCAGAAGGAGCTTTGTCTGCACTTGACCCCTATACAGTTATTTATTGGCCCAGTCAGGTACAGGATTTTGAAAGGTCGATATCAAATCAGTTTCCAGGTATCGGCATAAAATTATCGAAAGAAGAAGGGCTGATAAAGATTGTAGGCGTGCTGCCTAATACACCGGCATACAATTCCGGTCTTGAGGTCGGGGATGTGATACAAGCAATAGATGGTATTGAAACGGCAAATATGTCTTCTCACTGTGCGGTTAAGAGGATTACCGGCCCAGCGGGCACCAAAGTGACTTTGACGATAAGGCGTCCGGTCGAGGATAAAACCCTCGATATTACTTTGAGCAGGGCTAATATAGTGGTGCCGTCAATTCAAGGTTGGCAAAGGACCAAAACAGGGCCGATAGTGTCGGCCGGGCTCGAACCCGCCTCCGGCGGCTGGCTGTATATGATTGATAGTCGCAACAAGATTAGTTATGTTCGAATAACCAGCTTTAATTCGAGAACCGCTGGCGATTTCGAAGAAGTTCTTGCTCAGCTTGAGGCCAAAGGCTTAAGGGGATTGATTTTGGATTTGCGTTCCAATCCCGGCGGGCTACTAAATAGCGCCGTTGAAATAGCGGACAAATTTATCGAAGAGGGATTGATAGTCAGGACACAACCGCGATTTGGAATGGCAACTTATGCATCGGCAAACAAGGAAAATACACATCCGGACTATCCTATCGTTGTGCTTATAAACCGTTATACAGCGAGTGCTTCGGAAATTGTGGCAGGGGTGCTGCAGGACCCAAAGTATAACAGGGCGACTTTGGTGGGCGAAAGAAGTTATGGTAAGGGCAGCGTACAAACAATAACGAGTTATCCCGGAGGAGGAGCACAACTAAAATATACTGCGGCTTATTATCATTTACCATCGGGACAAAGAATCGAAAACCGTGAGGTTGTGAAAAAGCAAAATGGAAAAGATTGGGGTATCTCGCCGAATCCGAACGTGGAATTGCGAAGTGACGAGCTGCGGAGACTGACCGACGTGCAAAAGGCAAATGAGCTGCTGGTAAAAGCCGACCATAACAATAACAATGCTTTCGGCAGGCCAAAACAGTATTCGAGCCAGGAAACGATAGATGCCGACCCACAACTGGCGATAGGGCTGCTCGTGTTAAAAAGCAAAATGATACGCTCCGGCTATACCTTGACCTTGAATTGACATGATAATCTGTCCGTCCTTGCCGGCCTGCTGTTTACGACCACTCGATACCGCCTCATTTTCCATCTACGTTTCATCACTTGCGTTGCAAATCGGCCCTAAAATCCTTG
>CAYGBH010000018.1:0-20852 GCA_964348055.1 uncultured Pirellulales bacterium | reverse complement strand
CGTGACTGCTGAATCGCTCTTTTCATAAGACTGTTGCCGGTAACCTCCGCGACGACCCGAAGAGACTCAGCCATAGCGAGACCAGAACTAAGTAGGGTCGAAAGAGTAGAGGCGAAACGCGCAACGACACGCTGTTTTATAAGAGGGCCGAAAATCGGCAAAGACAGCAATATTTTGTCACGCAAGTACGCGCCACGGCTGGTTTGCAGAAATCGCTTAAGGCCCCAGACAATCCCGAAAACTGCCGCTATAACCACCAGCAGCCACCAGCTTCTCAGCACAAAACCAATGTTCATCAATTGTCTGGTAATCCAGGGCAATTCCTGGCCGGCCCTTTCAATCTGTTCACCTATAGTCGGGATAACCTTGGTTGTCAAAATCAGAATCGCTGCAAGGCAAAAGAAAATCAGAACAATCGGGTATACCATCGCTGTCATTATCTTCGACTCGACTCGCTGGCGCTTTTCCATAAAGCTGGCAATCGTCGAGAGGCTCTGGCCCAATGTGCCCGTAACCTCGCCTACACGGACCATACTTACATATACGACATCAAAATAGCCGCCGTAATCTTTCAAGGCATCGGTAAACGACTCACCTGTGACAACTCGGTCGCGAATATCGACAAGGGCGTTTCGAAATCGCATGTCCGACGTCTGTAATGTAAGGACCGAAAGTGCCTCGGTCAGTTTAATACCGGAATTAAGCAGCGTGGCCATTTGTTTGGTAAAGTCGATTAGCTGGCCCTTGCCGCGCTTGGAGAGAAATGAAAATAATGCAGCTTTACGTTCAGCTCTGGAGCCGACCTCTGTGATTGACGTGGGATGGATATTCCTCACTCGAAGTTGTTTTCGCGCGGCGTAGGGGCTTTCAGCTGCGACTGCACCCTTAACTTTTTTGCCGCTTCCTGCTATCGCTGTATAATGGTATCTGGGCATAAATTAAGAACAAATATCAAAAGTCAAATATCAAAATTACAAATCAAAATCCAAAAATGACGTTTACCTTTTGCATTTTAATTTTTGTTTTCTTTTCGTTATATTACGTCGGCCTGTGTTACTCTCAATACTTCAGAGATAGTTGTTACCCCGGCGAGCACTTTCCTGGCTCCATCCATCCGCAGAGTCTGCATCCCTGCGTCAAGTGCGACCTTTTTCATTGCCCCTGCAGTTTCCCTTTTATATATCATATCCTGAATTTCTTCGTTAATCAGCAGCATTTCATAAATACCCGTTCGGCCGCGATAGCCGGTTTGGAAACATTTCTCGCAGCCTGCTCCGACAAAAAACCTTACATCGTCTTCAGCCGAGCCGGGCTTTTTCACATCCCCCAGTCCAAGCTCCCTTAACTCGTGATGCGTAGGTTCGGTAACCTCTCTACAATTCGGGCACACCTTTCGCACTAATCGTTGAGCTATTATGGCAATCAAGGAGGAACTTGCCAGGTACGGCTCAACACCCAAATCCAGAAGCCGGGTCACGGCCCCCGCCGAGTCGTTCGTGTGCAGAGTGCTGAAAACCAGATGTCCCGTCAGCGAGGATTGTATCGCCATACGCGCGGTCTCAATATCTCGAACTTCACCGACCATTATGACATCCGGGTCCTGGCGCAGCACATGCCGAAGCGACGTGGCAAAAGTCATCCCCTTTTTACTGGCAACCTGGATCTGGCTGATACCTTCGAGCTGATACTCAATCGGGTCTTCTATGGTTATAACATTTTTCTCTGCTGAGTTAATTCTGTTAAGGCAGGCGTAAAGCGTGGTGCTTTTTCCGCTGCCTGTTGGACCCGTTACGAAAATAACCCCGTGAGAGCGGTTAAGCAAAGAATCAAATTTTTTCAAATCATCGTCCAACAGTCCCAGTTCGTGTAATGCGAACAGGCCGGTGCTTTTGTCAAGCAGCCGCAGGACACTGCGTTCGCCGTAGCTGGTCGGCACGGTGCTGATACGCAAGTCGACTTCACGCTGGCCCAGACGAACACTGCATCTGCCGTCCTGTGGAAGACGTCGCTCGGCGATGTCCATACCGGCCATAACCTTGATACGAGAGATAATCAATGGCAGGACATTTCTGTTCAGACTCAGAGTATCATATAAAATACCGTCGACACGATAGCGAATCTGAATCTTTGTCTCGTAAGGGTGAACATGAATATCGCTGGCCCGCAATTGCAAAGCACGAAAAAGAACATCATTGACCAGTCTAATAACCGGCGGCCGATTCACCACATCAAGCAGGTCATCTGAGGTGGCGACCTCATCGACGAGCTGGTCGAGATTTTGCGAATCAAGCTCTTCGGCCACCTCTTCGATGACCGTCGTCCTCTGCTCGTAGGCAACATCTATTACGGCGGTAATAGCAGTACGGGTGGATATTGCCGCCTTGACGGGCAAACCCGTCATTTTCGAGACATTGTCCAGGGCGTTCGCATCTAACGGCTTGGACAAAACTACGGTAAGCTCACCGTCATCGGTTTCGCATTTTATCCCGATAAGATAGTGGTGCTGAGCGTAGGTTGCAGGAACAGCTTCTATGAATTCCACAGGCACCGCTTTTGCAGATATCTCGGGCAGAAATTCCCAGCCGAGCGCTTCGGCGAACAGCCTCAAAACCACATCTTCCGTGAAGTAAGGGCAGTTAAGTAGAGCTTCATCAAGTCGCCCCTGGCCGCTGTTTTCTTCGAGAAATTTGGCCAATTGCTCCGCGTCAACCAGGCCCGTGCGCTTAGCTGTTTGTATCAATAAATCCTTCATATATCGTGTAGCGTTTAGTTTTTTCTATCAGCCATCCGCCATTTTAAGTTATTCGTCTCCAGGATACGCAGCGGGTCCATAGGTTCCGGTTTTATGCCCGGCCAGTTCTCGTAGGCTTGCATCTCGGCTTCGTATCTTTCAAACGTGGCTCGGTTATGTGCTGAAACCACTTCAATGTCGGACTCTCCGGGAGGTCTTTCACCCGGCCGCAAGATATGGGCTTTAACAAAGACATAAAGCCTGCTCTGGACGTCGCTATTGGAGGTACTTCTAAATAATCCTCCGAGAAGGGGAATATCACCAAGGAGGGGAACCTTAGTTCCGCCTTTGCTCTGGGTGAGCCTCTCCAAACCGCCAAGTATTATTGTGCTTTTGTCGGGAACCGTTACGACTGTGTCAACATCGCTGGTCAGAATATCGGGTGGAGTTGGACCTTTTAGGTCTCCTTGGGGACCGGCACCGGCTATTACATAATCATCTCTGCGGCGAAAATCAGAACGCGTCAAAGCGATTTCGAGTCGAAGCTGGTCGCCCGTACTTATATGGGGCGTAATTGTAAGCGTAATACCGGCGTCGTAAGGGTCGAGAGAAACCGACGTAACTGCCGTCGGAGCTGTGGCAGCTGTGCCGGGTATTACTTCGGTCTTGGGTGAAACAATAGTTTGTGTCTCTTTCGCCTCAATGATTCCTCGTTGATTGTCGTTAACAAGCAGTTTTGGCCTTGCCAGTATCCGGCCGTATCCCTTTTGATGCATGGCATTTAACAGAACCTGGATATGTTCGTCTGCATAGAAGCCGCTTCCTGAACCACTTGTAGAGACTGCTTCGGCGATTCGACCCAGCGGGAAAGGGTCAATCCTGGCAGTGAGGTAATCCATGCTTGCATCGGCTACAAATTTCGGGAACTTCGAGACCATGTCCAGGTCCAATGTGAACTCATCATTTTTGGTCACTTCGACCAGTGTTACATCGAGCAGGACCTGACGACGATATTCATCGAGTTGCTCGATAAGTGAGCTTATCCACTGATGGTTCTCCTTGTTGGCGTAAACAATAAGCGAATAAGTTGTCGGCTCGGCGATAATTATGGGCGGCTCTTCCATTCGACTCTTTTTTTTGGTTGTTACGATTTTGGCGTCTTTTTCCTCCTCGGTGGTGGTTTCCATAACAAGCCTTTCCAGGACGGCAGCGAGTTGATTGGGGTCCTGGTTTTCAAGCGGGTAAACTTTATAGTTAATAGCGGCTTCTTCGGGCTCACTGTCCGCATAGCCGATAATCATAGCTATCTGGGCATGCTGCTCGTCAGTGGCATTAACCAAAAGCGAATTCGTTGACTCAACTACAACCACCTGTGGCTCTTCCACAGGAGCCTCTTCTGTTATACCGGTTATGTCCATTTGAAGCCTGGCAGTCGCAGGCTTTTGAGGCGTGGTCGGCGTGGTAAGTCTCGAAGGAAATGTTGTCGTCGGGCTGGGGGTGATTATGCCAAACTCTTCCAGCTTTTTCTTCATCTCCTCGGCATCGGAATGTTCGATTTTGTATAATCTCATAGACCGCAGGTCCTGCTGTTCCACATCAAGAGTATCTATGAGCTCCTCAACAGCGATTAGCTGCTCTTCAAGGCCTATCATCAGGACGCGGTTTGTTCTCTCGTCGGCATCGAGATACACAGTGGGTTTGGCTGGTTCGGGCGTTTTGGCTGCTCGCGCGGCGGCCTGTTTGGCCAGGGCGGCTCTTCTTCTGGCCTCTGCCTCCCGGAGCAGTCGAGTTCTGTAGGCGGCATCCGACTCTCCCGCTCTCTTCGGGCTCGCCGCTGGCGCAACTTCCGGCTCTTCAGCGATTGCAACGGACACGGTTCCTAATTGCTCAGCGAGTGATTTGATTTTCGGAGCAAGCGTCTTTGCCATCGTGTATCTCAACTGCCTGAACCTGAACTTCTTGGGCTCACCAGGCTTATCCACCACCTCCAAAAGCGTTTCTATACGAGGCATACGGTAGGCGAATGCAGTAACGATAAGTGTTTTTGTTTCTGCAATCGGCGTGATATCGATGGTGAGTTTCATCGCTTCAAGAAGATTCTTTGCACTGGTCGTATCTATGTGCTCCAGCTTAAAGACGCGCGTTACGATTAGATCCCCGTGCTCTACCTTGACTTCCTCTGCATCAACCAGTGCAGGGTCAATTTCTAATGCTTCCTCTTTGGGAACTACAGTTACAAGATTGCCCTTATGACGAGTCATCACGAAGCCTTTGAACCTCAGCACAGATTCAAGGATAGGATACAAGTCCTTTACCTTGATAGGTCCTTGAAGTTTGCCTTGAAGCATCAGTGTAACCTCGCCCTTGACTTTGGCCGGGTCGTACATAAAGTCCAGATTCAAATACGGACCCACTAAACCCAGCAAAAGTGTGATATCGAACTTTTCGGGCAAATCCAGTTTAAGAGTCTGCTCCCCATTGGCGATAGGTCCTGGGTCATAGGTCGCGACAGCAGCAGGCAGCTCCAGCGTCTTTTTTCTCGATGCCTTTTGTTCCGGCATAGCTGCAACAGCCTTTAAATTGTTCGGCACCGCCGGTTGCCGAGGCCGTATATACTTCTCTGCCGGTTGCCTTGTTTGCAACTGCTCGATGGCAAAGGCAATTTCCCCGAACCGGCTCGCTGGCGCAATAATCACCAGCGAATCGTTGTGGATGTCGATAATTGCATTGCCAGCGCCATCATTGTCTGGCGGATTAGAGAACTTCCCGATTGATATATTGCCGACTTGTGCCGCAATCTGCTCGTTGGAGGGTATATTCTTGGCCATTGAGGCTGGAACAATCGCTTCTACCACAAACGGTTCCCGCGAATCAACAAGACCCAAAATAGCTTTTGCTTTGATTAGTTCATCCGGTTGGGCCGTCACTAAGAGCGCAGCGGTACCGGGAAGATGCGAAACCGTCCCGATCCCGAGTTCAGCCAGATACTTCTTGCCCTGCTCAGCAGATATGTGTTTCAGGTCAAAGACCCTGAACCGTCCCGGCCGAGAAGTGCCTTGCGCCGCAGCAAAAGGATTGTTGCTGAACAACAAAAAAGTTACCGCTAAGAGAAGAAACCTGCCATAGCCCGCGCAAAAAAATCGCTCTTTTTCCATTATGATTCACCCCTCTATCCGATAATCTACAAATCCATAGTACAATTTCCATATTTATCGGACATTCCGGCTCGAACGCCGTTAACCTAAGTCCTTTTGTTAGAAGCTCTTACGCCAATATCGCTCAATTTTGCAACACTGACCTTCGAGTACCAGCTACTTAATCAGACATAGAACAAGGCCAAAAGTTCCCGACTTTCAGGCAAAATTTCGCCGGTTTGCTCACCAAAAGCAGGGGGTATTTTGTCTTCGATATTCAAGCCCTGATTTAATCAGGGGGCGATTGGAATTTGGTGGTCGGCAGTTCACTTAGATGGTTGAGTCCTGCCTTGATACTTGTCGGGGTCCCCAAAAGCCTTTTGTTGTTTCCGGGGCCCCCCCGACTCTCATAAATAGGGGGGCTGGTAAATTTGTTTTTCGTTATCCCTCACCTATTGAGCAGGGCCCCATCGCGATATGTCTGGATGGCGTCGTCTAATAGGTGAGGGGCTATTTTCTCGCCGGCTTGTTTTGCGCGGGCTTGCTTCTGTTTTTACCCCCATTTGTTGTCGGCTGTGATCGATTCGGGTCCTCCCGAACGTTTTTCAACTGTTTACCCAGATCGCCCAGCTTTTTTGCCTCTTCAGTACCTACACGCGAGGACCTAAAGTTGGAAATAAGTTTATCCATCAGGGCAGCCTTTTCTTCGGCGCTGCGTCCCGAATCGGTCTTGTCAGACTTAAAACTTGTCTGTATCTCTTTTAGCTTGTCGGCGAACTCCTCCAATCGCCGGTTTTTTTCAGTCCTTGACTGCCGCGGTGGAGGGCTGCTCCCTGTTCTTGTAACACCGGTATTAGTTCTACGTGGAGCGGTTGAAGTGGATTTGGAACCGATTTGGTCGTTTGCCTTTTTGGGAACGGGGAATGCTCCTTCGAGGAGGCTCATTTGGGGTCTCTCCTCGACCGCAAGCTCGAAAGTCCCTTTGTCGCCTTTAACAACAACAAGGCTGTCTCTTACCTGCTCAATAACCAGATGGCCCACCTTGCTGGATTGCCTGACCCAGTGCATTCCTTTGCCTGCCTCGTCAATTAGCGCCAGCGACAGCTCCGGCTGTGCCTGACAGTAAGTGGTGGCAACAACCCTGAATTTGGGCGTAACGGGCAGCGATTGGGGCGTAGCCCCACTATCACGAGCTGCCGAAATGTCTTTCGGCTTAGGATTCAGATACGATGCAAAGGCCGTCGCCTGCTGTACAAGCGGCGAGCTCTGGCTCTCGCTTGTCTTTGCCTGGTTGCCCATTGCCATGTTGAATTTCTCTATCACACTGGGCGAATTCAAGAAACCCTCGATGTGTTCATCGCTGCGACCGCCAAAAACCACAGGAAAAATAAAGAGAATGACCGCCGAAATCGCCGCCACAACACTTGTTATTCGCAATGTCTTTATCATATTTGGTTCCACCGGTAGGCGTCTTGCGGACCGCCAAGCGGGGGCCCTTCGTATTTCACTTTACGCGACAGACCCCACTATTGGGCTGCCGCGAAGCGACTGTCATTAGTGGATTTACGAATTCACGATTCACTATCCACCATTTTATTTGACATTGTCGGCGGCATTTTGTTCCCTTTAATGAATGATTTTTTCCAGAAAGGATGCTCGTTTGCTGCGTAATCGCCGCCGTGCTCAGGCGTATGGCAATCAAGGGGTTTTATTTGAAATTCTCGGGGGCTTTTTATTCACCCCAATGAATGATTTTTTCCAGGAAGGAACGCTCGTTTCCTGCATAATCGCCGCTATGCTCAGGTGTATGGCAATCAAGGCAAACCGACTTTGGCTCGGTGGTCTCGGCTGCCCCCGCAGTCCTGATATGTTCCGAGCCCGGACCGTGACAATTTTCACATCCGACATTTTTCAAATGGCCGGTTTTTTCTTCTGAAACGAACCCACTTTCATATTCCATACCGACGACATGACAGACAACGCATTCCGGGTCGAACTGCGAGCCGACTTGCTCGAGCGTCGCATAAGCGTCTGCGTGGGCCTGACTGCCGGGTTCCCGCAACGCGGCTTCACTCCACTTCTGGTATTCGTAATCGTGACAAAGCTGACAGGATTCCGAGCCGGTATATTCCAAACCATTCGGCAATGCGTAACGAGGGTATTTCTCCAGAAGATTGCTCTGTTTAACAAGCTGCTGGTAATCTTTGTACAGCTCAACAAGGGCACTTTGCTGCTCCAGATTTTCTTCAACCGGTATATAGTGAAAACTCAATTTCAATTTCCCTTTACCTTTGGCAGCTTCAGATATTTGTAGTCTGCTTACATATCTGCCGAATCGGCCTACCGAAAAAACTAAAGGCCTTTTATTCGGATCGCCGATTATCCTCGGCTCATCGGAATCGGAGGGACAAACCAGACAATCTACAATAGGAACCCTCTTGGCGATAGAATCGATCATGGCGGGGTCGCAATGGTTCAGGATAAGGATATTAATCGCGTGCCCCGCACCAGCAATGCGTTCTTGATGCGGGGTGAAAAGCCTTTCGATTTGCTCTACCGGCGCCGATTTTGCGTTAAAGGCCGCTACTGTTACGACCACAGTCTTACCTTTCAGTGACAATCTTTTTGTGAATTTCGCCGGCACGTTCACGTTAGCGGTGCTGTGAGAGCTTATAATATTTAAAACCGAGCCGATACTGCCCAATAGTCCGATGTTGTTGCATATTTCAATGTCTTTTTCGCTCAGATTGACTAAATCGTAATCGAGTAATTTGAAAGCCTCGATTATTATATTGAACTTGATTAAGTCCTGCTCGCTGTCACTTTTAACAAGCGAGCCTGTATCGACAATCAATCTTTTGTGTTTGGGGACGCTGTTGAGCACTGCCGGGCGCCTGTCGAGTCCCCCGAGTTGTCCGCCGGAGCAACCGCAGGGCTTCAACGCCCCAAGTTCGTTGCCCGTCAGAAAAATGGTAAGCTCATCGGTTGTATCAACCGACTTTGCGGGTGGTTTGATTGACGTAGTCGATTCGCACGAGGCCACGACTATCAACACACAAATGCACGCTACTAATTGTTTCATATACTAAGTTAGGTGAACTAATTTCTCAAACACAATGCTTGTCGCCCGTCTTGGACCCGCCGAGACGGGCCTGCTTATCGGGGACCTGGTTGCCAGGTTACTTGATTCCCAGATATCCTGATTCTCCTTGGTCCCCCAAATGCCTTTTATTGTGTTTTGGGGAGCCTTGTTGAATAAAAGCCGCGACAGGCAATTTCCAGCTTCTCATCGCCTTTAATATTTATAAACAACACGTCCGTGAATTGCGCTGCTCCCTCGGCAGCCGGCGGCGTTATTTCCACCTCAAACTGATAACCGTTGCGAATCTTCTCCTGATTGCGAACTTTAATAGTATCATCTTTCGATGACACCGATTCAATCTCGAAATCTCCGCTATAGTTGTTAAGCACACAGACTTTCCTTAGTATCGGCTTTTGTGGTTCAGCATTGAAGGCGATAATCAACGGCGGGGTAACCGTAAATTTTGGCAGCACATCATAGAGGATGGTAAGCATATCGCAATGTGGATGAGTCAGGCTAATATGGATACGCCCCTTCGGGTTTTTCTCCAGTTTTTCCATATCTACCTTGGTTGCAAGAACAAATTTCGTCGCTTTCACTGCAGGGTCTATATCAACAGTTATGCAGTCGCCGGTCGATTTGAAGGTCGTTATTGAAAATGGCTGTTCATCAAGACTGCCGAGCGTGATATCTGGACAACCGGCATTTTCCTCATTAAGAAAAAGCTTCAATCTCTTCGGCTCACAGGCGACTTTGGCTATAATTTCGGCCCTTAGTGTCAGTGTATACTCAGGCCTTGTCTTATCGTTGCTGTGCACGACCAGTTGTCGTCTGATCACGGTGGGCAGCCGGGTCGCACGATACTCTGCTGTCAATACTCCGCTTTCGCCTGGCGCATATTTATTCTTGCTTAGCTTCGTAACGACGCCGCAGCATTGACCAACTTTCGTGATTTCCAACACTCCGTCTCCGGTGTTCGTAATCTTAAACTCACCGACGCTCTTTGTGCCCGGACCGACTTTGCCAAAATCGTGAATTACTTTGTCAATCACAATTCTTGGGGTTCCCTCATCAATCTGGGGCGCAGTTTCAGCTTTCTCTGGTTGAACAACTGCCGGTTTGGGCGTTGGCGGCACAGTCTCAGGCCATTCTGCAACACTGGCCTGCTCTTGACAGCCAATCTGCAAAAACAAGACACAGTTGATAGTAAGAAAAACTAAAACCGGGTAATTTCGTTTCATATTTCCATCTCCAATCTGGGCCCTCAAACGCTTTTTCTTGCGTTTGGGAACCCTAAACCACGCGAGTTTATGGCTGTGAACCTCACGTGGTTCACAGCCCTATCAATTCTCGATCGATTCTCGTACTAACACGCATTCTAACAAAAAGGTCATTCTTAAAGCCCCGTTTGAGGAAACCCACCTTGCCTGTCTCGTCTTGGCTGAGCCAAGACGGGCGGGAACCCAAATCACCACTGAAAGCCTGTTGTTCAACTATTATAGCAATTTCTAAAAAGGTAAGCAAGGATTTTTCCGCTAAATAGGTGCGGGGCAAAATGGGCCAACGGCGCCGGCTCGACTGAGCTCGCCGAAGTCCGATTTGGCTCTCCCTTCGGGACGTCTTACCTGGCTATTTTGTCATAAGTTGCAAAATGGGGGCCCTTTTAACTACTCACCTTCGGCTTTACAGCCGATATCTTAACTATTATTATAGTGATAAATAGTATGGGAAGCAAATTATGAACGAACAAATCCTCGAAGTTTCGATAGTTGCGCCGTGCTTCAATGAGGCCGATAACATCGGCCCACTTTATGAGCAAATCACGCAGACTTTAACAGACAAATATGACTACGAAATAATATTCGTCGATGACGGCAGCAGTGATAATAGCTTGGCCGTGTTAACTCGTTTGCAAAAGGCTGATCGTAGAGTTCGGGTCATTTGCTTTCGTAGGAACTTCGGCCAGACCGCGGCACTTAGCGCTGGCTTCATTCACGCACAAGGAAAAATTATTGTTGCGATTGACGCGGACTTACAAAACGACCCTGCAGATATACCTAAAATGGTTGCCAAACTCGATGAAGGTTTTGATGTTGTAAGCGGCTGGAGGAAAAAAAGACGCGATAACGTTATCAGCCGGGTATTGCCCTCTAAAATTGGTAACTGGCTAATTGGCAAAATCACGGGCGTCAAGCTTCACGATTACGGCTGCACGCTTAAAGCGTATCGTAGAGAGGTCCTGGCCGAAACAAAATTGTATGGTGAAATGCACCGCTTTATCCCGGCCCTGGCAAGCTGGAGCGGAGCTAAAATCGCCGAGATGGTAGTCAACCACCGACCCAGAACCGCCGGCGCAGCCAAATACGGTCTTGGACGCACATGGAAAGTGATATTAGACCTTATTACCGTTAAGTTTCTTCTTAGTTTTTCTACTAAACCAATTCAGTTGTTTGGTGGTTTGGGGGTTTTATCATTAATTTTTGGCAGTGCTTCGGGTCTTGCGGTAATACTGATGAAAATTATGAAAAATCAAGATATGACCGGTAATCCCTTGTTGTATTTAACAATCTTGCTTTTGGTTATTAGCATTCAATTCATTCTGATGGGCCTGCTCGCTGAGCTGTTAGTTAGAACATATCACGAATCACAAAATCGCCCAACTTACGTCATCAAAGAGGTCCTCGGGGTCCCCAAACGTGAAAGAGGGCGTTTGGGGGAACCCTTTGAATCTACCGGCAAAGGCGGAGACCGGAAATGAGCAGAGCGACCCGGGGAAAAAGGCGGCCACCAAGACACAAGACTCAAAGCCCGGGTCTGGCCTCTGGAGTCTGGCCTCTGGTTATAATTGCCATTCTAGCGGCAATCCCGTTTTCTATGGGCAAGTATTTTGAGTTCAACTCTCCAGGCCCTTATGACAGCGGGGCATACGTCTATTCAGCAAAACACATACTCGACGGTGCCGAAATCGGCGTGGAGGAAAAGCCCAGCGCCCAGTTAGGGACGCTTCTGGTAAATATGTTGGGCGTATGGTGGTGCGGCTTCAATGAGACCGGGCCGAAACTGGCCCAGACAATCCTCCAGGCGGCCGCACTGCTGCTTATGTTTATTGCGGCGCGGAAGCTCTTCGGCACACTGCCCGCCGCTGTGTGCGTCATTGTCGCTTCGGTTTATCTCTCGGCCCCGTTAATCGCCAAATTCGGCAACGTCAAAGAGCAGTATATGATAGCCTTTATGGTGATGGGGATGAGCTGTTTTGTTTTGTATCAGCTCGGCGGCAGATGGTGGCTTGCGTTCCTGGCCGGGGCCTTTGTCTGTTGGGCGCCGCTGTTTAAGCAAACGGGGGTCTCGGCGATTGGAGCAATCGGCTTGTTTGTTGTGCTCCAGCCATTGTTGAAAAACAGAACACTGAAGCAAACGGGCCTGGACATCCTGTTACTGTTGGCCGGTGCAGCAGCGGCGATTGCGCCTTTGTATGTGTGGATAGTTGGCTGGGATGTGCAAATGAGTT
The DNA here is from genome assembly GCA_964348055.1 of uncultured Pirellulales bacterium. Classification (GTDB taxonomy): domain Bacteria; phylum Planctomycetota; class Phycisphaerae; order Sedimentisphaerales; family Anaerobacaceae; genus JAUXAL01. The sequence goes on along the minus strand of CAYGBH010000018.1, from coordinate 8,397 downwards.
TGCCTTATTCGTTTCTGTGGCAGACGCTGGGCAAGTTACTGCCGGCCGGCGCAGATAGCGAGCCGGCAAAAGCGGCAACCGATTATATTTCCGGAAGCCGAAAACTCGTATCCTTTTCACAGCAATTTCCAATCGTATTACGATACTACGGCTCACTCATACTGCCTATTGCTCTGGCGACCGGTGCACTCGCCGCCAGAATTGGGCGTATGCTCCTGCGCTTAAAAATCGCAAATCGCTATGACCGTTTCGTGCTGCTGTTTGCGACCTGGTGGCTGCTGGATATGGCACTTGTCTGGATAAGCCCGCATTCTTATGAGCAGTATTATCTGCCGTTAAACGCCTCGGCTGCGATGATGGGCGGATATTTGATAGCGGTTTACTGCGATAAGTTTTCAAAAAGTGTATATAAGGGCAGATGGGCGCTGATTGGCACGGCGGGTTTTGTTTGTATGATAATTATGTCATGGCATATATTTTTCGGCATAGAAAAAAGCCCGCATAGCGGCATAAGCTACGGCGGAAGACGAAGAGGTTACCGTCAAAAACTCGACGAAATTTCTCAGCGTCGAAGGAAAAACCTCAAGGGTCACTGGGAAGTGGTAGGCGAATATATCCGCACACATTCGCAGCCAACAGATAAGATTTACGTTTGGGGATGGGTGCCCGGCATATATGTTAAAGCCCAGCGACTATCACCTGCAACTCGTGCTTTCACCAGCACGATGCACATAACACCGCCGGACGAGTTGGCAGAGATGGTTGCCGGATTGCTGGCCGAATTCGAGCGCGAACCGCCGAAATTTGTTGTCGATACCCATAACATACATTTTCCATATGATGGCAGGCCGCCTCTGGAACTCTGGCCCATTATGCAGTACCAGATCTTGAAAAACCAGAGTATTCAAACTACTGAACCGGATGAAGCCTACGCCGAATGGCTTACCAAAAACGTTGACTCTGATGAGGCTGGGCGTTTCAGGGCAATGAGACCTTTCAGAGAATTTGTTATGAAAAACTATCGAGTCGTTCAGGCGTTCGGCCAGAACGTTTTGTTTGAATTGAAGAGTTCCACATCGGATTAGGCAATAGTTGTGTCGAAACTAAACCTGCTTATGCTCAACTACGAATTTCCACCCATCGGCGGCGGAGCGGCTAACGCACATCTATCTCTCCTGAGGCAATACGCCGACAACAGCGAGTTGAGTGCCGATGTACTGACTTCAGCACCAAAGCTGGGTTTTTCAAAGGAAAAGTTTTCCGAAAATATCACTATTTACAAAGTCGGTATTCATAAGAAGAACCTGCATTTCTGGCGCAAGGCTGAGGTGCTCGAATGGCTCTTCAAAGCCCGATTCCATTACCGCAGACTGCTGCGAGAAAATGATTATGATTTAGTTCACGCATTTTTTGGCTTTCCGACAGGGTGGCTGTGCTATCGAAGCGCAGAAAAATTGCCCTATATTATCTCGCTGCGGGGCTCGGATGTTCCCGGCTATAATATTCGTTTAGGCCTGGATTATAGGCTTATGGCGGGTCTTTTCCGCAGGATTTGGTCCGGTGCTGCGCTGGTAGTGGCCAATAGTAACGGCTTGCGAAAGCTCGCGCTGGAGTTCATGCCTGACCTCGATATCAGAGTAATACCCAACGGTGTTGACACGGAAAAATTTCACCCCTCGCAAAAACAAACTCTTACAAAACCGATACAGGCACTTACGGTTTGCAGACTTATCAGAAGAAAAAGAATAGATTTGCTTATCAGGGCTGTTGCCCGCGCAAAAGAGCTTGGCCTTGATGTCCGGCTCAATATTGCAGGTCACGGAGACCTTATGGAACCGCTACAAAGATTAGCGGGCCAATTGAGCATCGCTGACAGCGTTGCTTTTATGGGGGCAGTTCCTGCTGAGCGGATGCCGCAGCTTTATCGCGACAATCATATTTTTATTATGAGCAGCGCCCACGAAGGTATGAGTAATGCCATGCTCGAGGCAATGGCCTCGGGCCTGCCGATTATCACCACTCGCTGCGAAGGGGTCGAGGAGCTGATTGAGGACAACGGAATTGTGGTCGAAGACCCACGCGCCGAGGTAATTGCTGAGGCCGTAAAAGAATTGGCCGATAATCAGCAGGAATATGAACTTATGTCCATTGCAGCGAGAAAGCGCGCCGAGCGGTTCAGTTGGGGTTCGACGGCTGAAGAATATTTGAAACTTTACGAAAACATAACATGAAAATAAGGGTTTTACATGTAATTGACCATCTGGGCCCTGGTGGGGCGCAGGTGTTGGTCAAGAATATTGCCGAGAAGATAAGCGATGAGCGCATCGAGACTTTCGTTTGTGCCCTGAGAATAAATCCTCTTGCCATACCGGTCGAAGCCAAGCTGATTAACTTAACGTATCGCAAGTACAACCCTTATACAATCTTAGCGATAGCAAAGCTGTGTAGAGAATACAAGATAGATATTATTCATGCCCATCTGCAAAAATCTATAATTAGCAGCCTGTTAACCAGTTTCTTCTGTAACAGCAAAGTTGTTATTCACGAGCACGGCCCGGTTTTTCGCCACGGCACCGGTTTCGTCTACCGGTCGCTTCTAAAAGCGTTGGGTTCGAGAGCGGCGGTAGCGATTGCCAATTCACAGGCGATAAAAGCGGCTTTGAATCGGATAACCGGATTGGCGGAAGAATCAATTCCCGTAGTTAGTAATTTCATCGACTTTGCCCGGTTTGACTACACGCTTTATGACCGGGGCAAAGCCAGAGATACGCTTGGAATTACAGGAGACAAAATAGTCGTTGGTTTTGTGGGCAGGCTCGATCGCTGCAAGGGGGCCGATTTGCTGGCCAGCGCCGCGGCAATTCTATGCAAGAAAGACGAGCGATACCGTTTTGTTATTGTCGGCGATGGGCCGGAAAGAAAAAAGCTTGAAGGTTTGGCTCTGCAGTTAGGGTTGAAAGAAAAAATCGTCTTTACCGGATTGCGTGAGAACCCGGCGGAGGTCATAAGGGCTTTTAACATTGCTGTCATTCCAAGCAGACGCGAGGGCTTTGGCATCGCCGCTATCGAATTTATGCGAATGAAGATACCCGTGGTTGCCTCGGCGGTTGGAGGTTTAGTGGAATTGGTCCAGCATGAGCAAACAGGAATTTTGTTGGATGAGCTGAATGCAGAGAATATTGCTCAGGCGGTTGAACGGCTCGTACACGATAGCTCTTTGCGGGAAAGCCTGATAAATAAAGCTGATTTATTTTCTCTTAAGTTCGAGGGCCAGGAGCAATTGAAGCAAATAGCAGATATATACGAGAAATTATGCTCATAGCTCAAAATTGGTTATGTGTATTCAAGAGCAAATACAATTCAATGAGAAGGTTAACGATACAGTTGGCAGAGAATATGAGCGTTCGCACGGTGAAATATTTAATCCCGTTGAGCAAAAACGGCTGCGAAACGCTCTGGGCGTGGCAATTGAGGCGGTTAGGACGAATTCGGCGCCTATTACCGCCCTTGATTATGGATGCGGCTCCGGCAACCTTACCAGGCACTTGATAGAGTTGGGTATTAACACAGTCTCAGCGGATGTTTCAGAAGGGTTCTTGAGCCTTATCGAACGCAAGTTTTCTCAAACGCGGCTTTCGACTGTCTTGAAGGTTAACGGAAGCGATTTGTCCAATGTGCAAACCGGGCAGTTCGATTTGGTGACAACTTATTCGGTGTTGCATCATGTACCTGATTATCTGCAAATAGTAAAGGAAATGTGCAGAGTATTAAAGCCGGACGGCGTGATTTATATCGACCATGAAGTTATTGGGTCATATTACGAAAGACAGAATGAATATGTCGAGTTTTTACGAAAAGCCCGGCCAATAATAGATCTAAAACGTTGTCTTCGGCTTTTACTTGATGTGAAAGGTTATAAACACATATTCAGGCGGATAATGAATCCCCGATATAAAAGAGAAGGCGATATTCACGTATGGCCGGATGACCACATAGAATGGGACAAGATTGAGCGGCTTTTGATTTCGGAAGGTTTCGAAATAATCTTAAAGCAGGATTATTTGCTTTACAAAAGTTGTTACAACCTCGATGTATATAACGAATATAAGAATAAGTGTGCTGATGAGAGGGTGCTGATAGCGAGAAAACAGTGATTATTTTTCTAAAGGACCTGACATAGTTTCCCTTACAGGGCTCGAGGAATTGCGATATGGCGAACCAAAACAAGGTAGCGGATGATTTTTTCGACCACTTCAGCCAAGAAGAAAAACCTACAAAAATGGGTATGTGGCTGGTCAAAGCGTTGTCCCGTAAAATCTTCAGATATACCGGGGCAGCTTCCAGCAGTAGTATTTTAGAAATAGGCCCCGGTAGAGGTGTCTTTGCCGATATTTGTCTTGAAAAAGGTATTGAATATGTTGCTGTAGAACCTAACCGGCAGATGGCGGCATCACTTGAGAAAAAAGGAGCGGCGGTCATTTGTGCAATGGTTCCACCTCTGCCCGTAGTGGACAAAGAATTTGATGTTGTGGTGATGATAAATGTAATGGAGCATATGAGCAGTATGCAGGATGCGTTGCAGATAGCCCGGCAGATAAAGGGAGTTCTAAAGCCCAAGGGCAAGCTTGTGATATGCTCGCCGGATTATTTGAACTGGCGGCTTAATTTCTTTAACTGTGATTTTTCCCACAACTATGTGACTACCAGGCGCAGGCTCAACCAGCTTTTGGTTAATGCCGGGTTCAAAAATATAAAGAGTTGCTATTTGAGCGGCCCGCTGACCGGATTTATTTGTTTTCCCGTTACAGCACTGATTTCCCGCTTACCTTTTGGACTCTTAAATGCGTTATTTCCAGATAATAAAGTTGTTTACAAGCTCTACAAAATACAACTGGCCTTTTCAAGAAAGGTGCTGATTCTCGCAGATATGCCTGGCTAATCCAAAACAGGATATGACCACTCGCACTAAACAATTAGTCAAATTCCTTATCAGAATTCTAATCACAACAGTATTGCTGGTATGGGTCTTTAGCCGAATTGACCTTCAGCAATTCTGGCAAACTGTGAAAACGACAAGGTGGCAGTTCCTGATAGCTGTATGGTTACTGACCGTAATACTTTTCTGGATTCGGTCAATAAAGATGCAGCTTATTCTCAAAAAACAAGGCTGCAATGTTAGTATATCCACGCTATTTGGTGCAAGCGCAGTTACCTTGTTTTATAGTATGATTATACCCGGAATACTTAGTACGGGGATAAAATGGTATATTCTCAGAAAAGATACCGGAAAAGGAAGCAGCGTTCTTAGCAGTATGTTATACAACCAGTTGTCAATAATGTTTGTTATGATAGCATTCGGTCTCGTTGCGTTGATAGTTACCAATCCTGCAGCTAACACAAAAAATCGTTGGCTGCTGCCGGCTGTCTGCTCGGTATTGCTGGCAGCTATAATACTTATTTCTATACTGTTGTTAAACAGCCGAACAGGCGGCAAAATTATTAAAGGTCTCAGGCTTTTACTAAGGCCTTTTCCCGTAAACATGCGCCAAAAGGGTCAAAAAATAATCGAGCAAATCGCAATCTTTCAGGCGGTTGGGGCCAGATTCCATCTGGCTATCGCATCTATTACCATAATAGCCCATCCGGTCGGCGGTGCGGCTATATATTTCTTCTCTGCCAGGGGGGCAAACATAACAGCGCCTCTGGGAGTGGGAGTATTCGTTTGGCTGTGTGCAGTTATATATATTCTGGGAAGAATTCCGATATCGGTGGCTAACCTTGGCGTCAGGGAGGTAACGTTGGTGGGTTTTCTGGCGCTCTACGGCGTGGAGACATCGCCGGCGCTGCTAATGTCAATGATATTATTCTCCGCTGTGGTATTTATGGCCGTCATCGGTGCAATATATCAACTGTTCTGGGCTGTAACAACAAAGAAAACTACCCGGCCGTGCTAAAGGTTTTGTGACAGACCAAATCTACACTTCTGTTTATCAACTAAACAGCCTTCAACCGACTTTTTGCGGCAAGAGCGACAAATTATATAAATCGCTTAAGGTAAAATCTCGAAAAAACGAAACAATTTCGTTGAAAACCGCCTTTATACATAATATAATATTATTTCAGAGGAGCAGCCATGACCAACAACTTTACTGTTTTTTCCCACCCAGGTATATCCGTTGCCATTTTATGGGTTCGTATTGCTTAAAGAGAAAGCGATAGTTATGAAAGCGAGAACCAACTTACTTCTTCTGGCGGTGTTAGGGTCTTTTGCTCTGTCTGGGCAGGTTTTTTCACAATGGACCGAGTCGGTGCCGGTTACGGAGGTGAACACCGAGTATGGTGACAGGACGCCGTTTTTATCTTATGATGGACAAACGCTTTACTTCTCCAGAGTTGATACGTCCAATTTCTATTATCATCGCATCTACCGGGCAACCCGTGAAGATATATCCGCTCTATTCACAGAAGTTACGGAAATAAGCAGCCTAAATTATTCCGGCGGTCATGTTCCTTGTCCGTGGGTTTCAGTTGACAACCTACGGATGTACTACCACAGAACTGAGCCAGGCTCCGGACATCGACTTAAAGTCAGTGAAAGAGCATCGACTAATAAACCGTGGCCGGTAGGAAATAACATTATCGAATTAAATATCCTTGGAAATCTTAATGATCCATCTTTGACTAAGGATGAGTTGACGATAGTCTTTATGGGCTATAATCTTCCGGGGGGTGTGGGTGAGTATGACCTATACATTGCAACTCGCACGCATTTGAACTCTCCATTTGACGATGTTAGGAACCTGATAGAGTTGAATACTACTGCCAATGATGCAGACCCTTTTATATTGCCTGATGGATTATCCCTATACTTTACTTCTAACATCAATGGTTATTTTCAGATTTATAAAGCGACACGTCAATCATTAGAAGAACCTTTTGGAGCAATTGAGCATTTATCATTTTTTGACACACTAGAAGCAAATTCAAGATTTCCTTCGGTCTCCAGCAATGGGAATGAATTCTATTTTTGTAGGGAGCTCGAGGGTGCGGTTATCTCGGCGGACATTTATGTCTCTTACAGTTACCAGACCACAATCCGTTACGTTGATGCATTAAACGGTGACGACTTAAATAACGGTCTAAGTCCCAAAACAGCTTTCGCCACTATTCAGAAGGGCATCGATTCTGCACAAAATGGATTCACCATCTTGGTCTACCCTGGAATTTACACCGAAAAAATCGAATTTAAAGGGAAGGCAATAATACTGCAGGGCCTCGTTAGTGTAGCTGGTGTACCAGTGCTGGAGAATCCTGATGACTTCACGGTATGTTTTTACGATGGGGAAGGCCCTGATAGTGTGCTGAAGAATTTCGTCGTAAGAAACAGTTTCATGGGTATCTTTATTGCAGACACTTCGCCGACCATAAGTAATGTAACAGTATTGTACAACAAATACGGCATTAATGCCTATGCAGACTCCCAGCCAGCTATCAGCAACTGTATCTTATGGAATAACACTAACGACAATCTGTATGGGTGCCAAGCACGATATAGTTGCTTAAAAGAAGCACATGCTGGTGAAAATAACATCGATGCCGACCCGCTTTTGGTTGACCCGGATAATGGTGATTACCATTTGTTGTCCGAGCATGGGAGATATTGGCCTGAACAAGATATATGGGTAATCGACGAAGTTACAAGCCCCTGCATTGATGGCGGCGATCCGGCGGTTGACGCCTCTGCTGAACCCATGCCAAATGGCGGTCGCCTCAACATGGGTGCGTATGGTGGAACACATTATGCCAGTATGAGCAAAATGTAGGACTTTGATGCAGATATAAACCAATATGGAGTCGTGGACACATTAGGTATGGCTGAGCCAATAGATAAGTAGCTCGGAGCTTCTTGTTGGAATTAATAATCTACGCTCAAATCCAATTGGGCAAGGAGGGAGTCAATAATATTCAATTTTCCAAAACGGTTAAAAATACTATTACATCCACCTCTTAATTAACGCATAGGAAACTTGCTGCACAGTTCTTTGGCTTTGTCTCTGGTCTCGTTCTTGACCGATTCACTTATCTTGTACTGTGTGTCGCTTATTATCTCTACGGCCCTCAACACCTTATCTATCAGCACCGATATACTGTCCATCTCGTTATCGCCCATTCCATTTCTTGTAACGATGGGCGTGCCTAACCGGATACCGCTGGTAATCGGAGCTGGCTTCCCATCGTAAGGCAGCTTCATCATATCGACGATTATACCGCACTCTTCGAGACATTTTTGCGCTATAACGCCGGTCAGGGCCTCTCTGGAATTCTCCGTGTTTATCAGAATCATATGGTTGTCTGTACCTCCCGTAAGCACATCATATCGCAAATCTAACAAAGCGC
>CAYGBH010000017.1:0-21853 GCA_964348055.1 uncultured Pirellulales bacterium | reverse complement strand
TATGCAAAACAAAGCCAAAGTTAAAATAGGTAAAATGAACGTAAGCGTACCAATAATAAAGGCTTATGACAAAAAACAACCAACAACCGACAACGAACGTTATTCAAAACAAAGCCAAACAAAGCCAATTTTCAAACCGGAAGATGGATGGTGAGTAGTTAATTGGTGATTTGTTAAACGGTTGTTTAATATTGCTTTACCCGCTTTCGCGGGCACAGGCTTTGTAAACAGGGCTTGCAATGACGAATTATCGGGGCTGTGGTTTAGGGCTAAATAAAAAAACCCCCAAAAGAGACTTTTGGGGGTTATACGCGAAGCTGCTTAGCGTTTAGTCTGGAGCGAAGATGTTAGTCATAGTAATACTCATCGTAATACTCATCGTAATACTCATCATAACAATCATCATCATACCAATCATCTTCACTATCATACCAATCTTCTTCGCCCTCGTCGTACCAGCCTTCTTCACAGTCATCATACCAATCTTCTTGGTAGTACTCGGAGAACTCTTGCTGCTGAGGCTGGGACTGTGCTGTGGTGAACTTAGGAGCAACTATAACAGCAGTGACAGTCAAAGCAGCGATAATAATGAGACATTTGAGCCAGGTTGCCAGCTTGACATTGAGCACGGTTCGTTGGAGCCGTTCCTGCTGGAAAAAGGACTTTCTTTCGGGCTCCTGGGGTGTGCTCGGCTCGGTTTGACCTCCGTACGGCTGTGACCAATTTTCGTTTTCAGGTTCCATGATTGACCCCCATAATTAGGTAAAAACAAGTTTTTTTGACGCCTTAACGGCACTGAGTAAAACATAAGAAATAAAAATTCGAGTGCCAAATTTTTTCTTCTTATGAATGAGAAAAAAGCGGATAGGGGACTCCTGGGTGAGAAATGCGGGGGCAAGCCGGCGGCGTGCCTTGACAAGACGATAAAATTACGGTTAGACTTATGACTGAGGCTGAGTCTACGGAGCTTTAGCTCATACTACGGTACTGGAACCGGGCCGAAAGGCGTCCGGCCAGAAGAGGCGAATACACATGTATTAACCAACAAATTGGAGGTAATCATGGCCAAAGCCACAGCACGTCACATTCTGGTTGAAACACAGGAGAAATGCGAAGACATCAAGAAGCAAATTGACTCGGGGGCGGATTTCGCGGAATTAGCCAGGGAGCACTCGAAGTGTCCCTCCGGAGAGCGCGGAGGAGACCTTGGCGAGTTCTCCTCAGGCCAAATGGTCAAAGAATTTGATGACGTTGTCTTCAGCGGAGACCTTGGAAAGATTCACGGCCCCGTACAGACGCAGTTCGGATTTCATCTGATTGAAATTACCGGACGAACCGAATAAGGGCACGAGGAAAGTCGGTAGTGAGCGTACAGCACACGACCCCATGCTTGGCCATTCTGTTTCGCAGGGCCGGCCAAGGATTTTACGGCTCAGGAGCTCATTCTTCCATCGGCTCGAGGAGGTAATGAGCGCCGGCAAGCGGGATGATTTCGTGTCCTTCGCTTCGCTCGAGGACAGGTCTCGTGAAGCGTATCTTGATTAAAGGAATACATTTATGAATCGGCGGAAGTTTTTACAGAACGCGGGACAGTTTGCGGGTATGGGATTTATTGCTGCATCTTTAATGAATAACTCAATGACTCAAGCAGCCCGTTCAACTAAAAGGATTAAGGTCGGGCAGATTGGGACGGCCCACGCGCATGCAGCGGGAAAAATGGCTACGCTAAGGAAACTGAGCGAATATTATGCGGTAGTCGGGATTGTGGAGCCGAATCCGGAGCGAGAGAAGAGGTTGAAAAATCATTCAGCGTACCGAGGATTGAAGTGGGTCAGCGAAGAACAGCTGTTGAACACACGCGGGCTGCAGGCAGTAGCGGTGGAAACGGACATTCCTGAACTGGTGCCGGCCGGGATGCGGTGCGTCTCGGCGGGAATGCATATTCATCTGGACAAACCGGCAGGATTATCGCTGGCGGCATTTAAGAAATTGCTGGATGAGGCCAGCCGGCGGCGGCTCACAGTACAAATGGGATATATGTTTCGGCATAATCCGGCTTTTAAGTTTTGTTTCCGGGCGGTGCAGGAGGGGTGGTTAGGTGATGTTTTCGAAGTCGATGGCGTAATTAGCAAGACCATCGATGCAAAGCACCGCAAGAGGCTTGCCGTGTATCCCGGTTCGATGTTTGAGCTGGGCTGTCACTTGATTGATGCGATGGTGAAGGTGCTGGGAAGACCGGATAAGGTAACTGGCTTTAGCCGCCGTACAAGGCCGCAGCAGGATAATCTGGCGGATAATCAATTAGCTGTCTTCGAATATGCTCAATCCACAGCGACGATTCGCAGCGCTCTGATTGAAGTGTCCGGGCAGCAGCGGCGGCAGTTCGTAGTCTGTGGTGATCGGGGGACGGTAGATATTCGGCCTTTGGAGCCTCCAGGGTTACTATTTGCTGCGGACCGACCGCTTGAGAAATATAAAAAAGGGTACCAGCAAGTCGAGCTGCCAACTATGCCGGGACGCTACGATGAGCAGCTTATTGAATTGGCCCGAATTATTCGTGGGGAAAAGGAATCAGAATATGGGCCCGAACACGACCTGGCAGTGCAGGAAGCTGTGTTGAAAGCAAGCGGGGCACCATTAGAAAGACGGGGTATCAGGATATCAGGGTATTAGGAATTCATTTGTTTATCGGCTCGAGGAGGTAATGAGCGCCGGCAGGCATGACATATTTGCGGGTAATTTCGATTGTTTTGCCATCCAGCAGGTTGCGGTAGCTGCCGGAAATCCTTTGGCTGCGGATGGTTTGTTTTTTCCCGGAAGGGTTAATCAGTACCAAAACTCTGCTCTTTTCGTACACCCTTTCATAGGCCAAAATATTTTTACCGACGGAATGAAATTTGTAATCACCATACCGCAGTTCCGGATGCTTCATCCTCAGCCGAATCAATTTTTGATAGAGCTTCAAAAGTGAATCGGGCGACCGCTGCTGGTGCCGCACATTATAGGGCGTCTTGTTATCGTTGATTTTTTGCCAGGGGGTGCTACTGCGGGTAAAACCGGCGGTGGCTTCGGTTTGGTCCCATTGCATTGGTGTACGTATTGAGAGATGGTCTGCTTTTTTGGTGGGGTGGTACATTCCAATCTCTTCACCGTAATAGATAAACGGCGTCCCCGGCGCGGTTAGAAGGATTACAGCGGCCATGCGTGCCTTGACAAAATCCTTGTCCAGCGAGGTCATGTACCGGTCCTGGTCGTGATTGGCAAGAAAAGGAGCGTAGAAGGAAGGAGGAGCCGAAAATTTCTTTTTTATCGCGACCATGTCGACAAAGCTCTTGACACTGCCGGAGCCAACGGTCTTGAGGGTGTTACTCTGGAAGGGAAAGTCGAAGCAAATATCTAAGCCTTTGCCCTTAGCATAATATTTGCTTATCTGGGAGTGCTCGGCCCATACCTCACCGACCAGAATCGCCTGCGGATTGAGCGACGTGACATATTGACTAAACTCGACCCACCACTGTATCGTGGCCGGCGTGTTGGCCCGCATTTTTCCTGGGCCTTCCTCAATTATAAGTTGAGCGGCATCCAAACGAAAACCGGCAATGCCCTTGTCCAGCCAGAATTTCGCGATTTTTTTGACCTCCCGGCGCACGGCGGCGTTCCGGAGATTGAGGTCGGGCATTTTTTTAGAGAAATGGGCATAGTAGAACTGTTTTCGTTTGTCATTGTAACGCCACCCGCCACCTTCGACCGGCTTGGTCTTTCCATATACAGATTGTTTGCCGCGGGGTCTGGTCTTTTCCCATAGGTACCAGTGGTTATAGGGAGGAATATTATCTACGGACTTTTGAAACCATGGATGCTCCGAAGAGGTATGATTGACCACCAAATCCAGAATAATACGGATGCCGCGTTTGTCGGCTGCGGCGAGTAAAGAATCGAAGTCCTCCATAGTGCCGTAATCTTCGTTGACCTGATAATAATCAACCGTATCATATCCGTGATAAGAGGGGGATTTGAATATGGGCATCAGCCATATGGCATTGGCGCCGAGCTGCTTGATATAGTCCAGCTTCATCTCCAGGCCCTTTAAATCTCCAATTCCATCTGCGTTTGAATCATAATAGCTTCTTACAAACATTTCGTAGAAAACAGCATCTTTCAACCACGAATTCCCAAGGGCGCTGGCAGTAAGAAACGGGCAGGAGAGAATACATCCGATGACGCCTTTTTTCATTTCGGACTCCTAATGAGCGATTGCGTTGGTGTAATCGAAAGCTGTATGTAACATATATATATGGCAGACTCGGTTGGCAGAGTGGCCTCTTGCATATAACCGAATCCAGCCTTATTATACCTATATGGTCAAAACGGAAAAGATAAAAGTCAGGACAAAGGGCAATTGTGATATCGTTAATATCACCGAGCAGGTCGGCGAGGTTGTGGCTGAAGCGGCTCTGAGAGACGGGACCGTTACGCTTTTCAATGTCGGCTCAACGGCGGGCATTACAACTACCGAATATGAGCCGGGACTGGTCAATTACGATATACGAGCTGCGTTTGAGAAAATCGCACCTGAAAATGCCAGGTATGAGCACGAAGAGACCTGGCACGATGATAACGGCCACGCCCACGTGCGGGCTTCGCTGTTGGGGCCTTCTTTGAACGTGCCTGTGGTGGGCGGTAGACTGACGCTCGGAACGTGGCAGCAAATCATCCTTGTAGATTTCGATACAAGGCCAAGAACAAGAACGGTCATCTGCCAGATACTCGGCGAGTAAATAACAGTAATCCCAGGCCCAAAACGCATAGCAGGGGGTGAATGTAACGCCCAAGATAAATAGAATAACGTATATCGAATAAGGAAGGTCAAATAAAGAATATTGCAAGTTCAGCTTGACGACAAGAGTACCGATGGATAGTATTCAGGGTATCAGGGATTCAGGGAAGGATAGACTAAGCGTGGTGTTCTAATAAACTACTATACTAACCTTCGATGTTCGATATTTTAGGCGTTCGGCAAGATGAATATTATCGGTCGAAAGGCGATTTGTATAATAGCGATATTATTTATCGCTCGCTTTATTGGTGGCTGTGGCGAGCTGGGCCAAAAAAAGACCAAAGGACTCGTACCTGAGGTGGATTTGGGTACCACAATAGGGTCGTTGGTCGAGGTGGTCCTGCCCGAATCGATTCAGCTCGAAGGGTACGGCCTGGTAGGTGGATTACATGGGACAGGCTCGGCGCAATGTCCACCGCAGGTTAGAGCATATCTTAGACGATATATCCTGACGCAATTGACTGAGCGCAAGTTAGATGTTGAAAAGCTTATTAACAGTCCTGATACAGCGGTAGTACTGGTAGAGGGGATATTGCCGACAATAGCTTCAAAAAACCAGTACTTTGATGTAAGAGTAACCGCATTGAGGGGCACGCAAACCACTTCTCTGGAAAACGGTGTGCTGTTTGGTGCTGAGCTTAAGGCGGCAGGGAGCTTTGGCGTAGCTACAAGAGTCATAGCCGATGTAGAAGGGCCGGTCTTTATAGATAAAATCGGCAGTTCGGCAACAAGTAAAAGGGTCGGGTATATCCTGGCTGGGGGAAGGGTCCTTGATGAGTACAAAGTCAGTCTGGTGCTTCACCAGCCTGATTTTAGAATCGCAAGCACTATTCGCAACCGTTTAATCGAACGTTTCGGCGTCGGCACAGCTCAGGCGATTCTGCCCGGCCAGATTGAATTGACAGTGCCGCCTGAATATAAAGAACGAAAGCTGAGATTTATTTCAATAGTTAAAGCAATGTATCTGGACGAGGGCCCGGAAATTAACACTGAAAGAATAAAAACATTTGTTAGAAGACTTGCCGGTTCGCAGGATAAGGAGCAAAGTGAAATTGCTCTTGAGATCATAGGCAATGAAAGTCTTGGCAGGCTGAGCTTTTTGCTGAATGTATCTAATGAGCAGGTGCGTCTGCGGGCAGCTAGGTGTATGCTGAATCTTGGCAGCAACGAGGGTTTGGAGACTCTTAGAGAAATAGCGTTGGATAGAGGTTCGCCGTATCGAGTCGAGGCATTGGAGGCAATAACTACAGCGGCCAGGAGTGATGATGCGGCTGCGATATCACGGAGATTGCTGCGTGACGATGATTTTTACATCAGACTGGCGGCGTACGAGCAATTGCGAAAATTGGATGATGCTGCCATAGCACGAGATTTCATCGGGCGTAATTTTTATCTGGAACAAATAGAGCAAACCGAACACGAGGCGATTTTTGTTTCTCGCAGTGGTCAGCCGCGGGTTGTGTTATTCGGTACGCCGATACGTTGCCGTGGCAATATTTTTGTGCAGTCAGCCGACGGTAATATAACAATAAACGCTCCGGCTGGTCAAAGATATGTCTCAATAATGCGCAAAGTCCCCACACGGCCCGGCGCAATAGCGCAGTTGACAAGCTCTTTCGAGCTTGCCGATATTATTCGAACACTCTGCGAAGAGCCGCTTAAACAAGGTGAGCGAGGGCGCGGAGGCTTGGGCGTTTCGTATGCCGAAATGATAGCTGTTTTAAAGCAGATGTACGACAAAGGTGCTCTAAAAGCGGAATTTCGGGCCGGACCCTTACCCAAAATCGGCTAATTGTCAAGAGAAAACAGACCCTCGGCCGATAACAGTATTGCATATTTTGGTGTAAGTAAGGACTGCGCGAGCTTTGTAGCAATAGTTACCGGACGTTAACAACAGGATACGAAATGAAACTTGAAAAAATTGTTCTTAACGGATTTAAAAGTTTCGCTGACAAAACGGAATTCATATTCGACTCGCCAATAACCGCCATTGTGGGACCCAACGGCTGCGGTAAGAGTAATATCGTCGATGCTGTAAAGTGGGTACTCGGCGAGCAGAGTGTCAAGAGCCTGCGAAGCGGGCAGATGGCCGATGTGATATTTGGCGGCAGCAGCAGCAGAAAGTCTCTCGGAGCGGCAGAAGTGGGCCTTTTTTTATCCAACCTTAATGGAAACGGCACGCCACAGCTGCCAATTGACACCGACCAGGTGCAGGTGTCACGAAAGATTTATAAGAGCGGGGAGAGTGAGTACCGGATAAACAACAAAATCTGCCGGTTGAAAGATGTCCGAGAATTATTTATGGACACCGGCATAGGTACCAGAGCCTACTCAATTCTTGAACAAGGGCAAATTGAGCATTTAATAAGCGCATCGAAGACGGACAGAAGGTTCATATTTGAAGAGGCGGCCGGTATAAGTAAGTATAAAGCGCACAAAAAAGAAGCACTTCGTAAACTGGAACGAACGGAGCAAAATCTGCTGCGGCTTGCAGATATTTTAGGCGAAGTTACAAAGAGGCTGCGAAGTGTGAAGCTGCAGGCCGGCAAAGCGAGGAATTATCTGTACTACACTCAGAAGCTAAAAGAGCTGCAGGTTAACTACTCGCTGGTTGAATATGCAAAGTATCACACGCAGTTAACAGACAAAGGGACCGCTCTTGACAAAGTGACCGAACAGTTCGAGCGGCTGGCGGCGGAAGTAGCAAGACAAGACAGTCTTATAAGCAAGTTGGGCGAGGAGATAATAGAAACCGAGCATGAGCTAAACCGGACGGGAAACCAGCTTGTGTCTGTTCAGAGTAAAATTGAGCAGCGGCTTCAGAGAATTGAATTTTTGAGAGCGAGAATTACAGAACTGCAGCAGAGAAAGAAGTCGGCGGGAGAGAAAATTGAAAAACTGCATGAGTTGAAGAAGGTTTTTGAAAAAGATTCGGCGCAATATGAGACCGAGCTGGCAAGCTGTGAAAGGATGCTCGAAGAGAAAAACCAGGCTGCTGAGCAGGTCCAAAAAGGTATCGGCGAAATAAATACCGAATGTGCCTCGCTTGAGGCGCACCTGGAAGATGAGAAGTCGGGCATTATCGATATAGTCAGAAGGACGGCGCAGCTTCATAACGAAATCCAGAGCATTTCAGTTTACCGCAACAATCTGTCAAACCAGAAGGATCGTCTTGCCAGCCGTGCAGAACACGCCGGCGCAGAACTTGAAAAACTACTTACCGAAAAAGCACAACACAAGGCTCGTTTAGGCGATATCGAAAAAGTGTTAGGCCAATTGCAGGAGAGCTTGGAATCCAAACGCAAAGAGGCAGAAGAAAACGAGGCTCTTATTGCGGCGGCCAATAAGCGATTGGTCCACAGCAAAGAGGCGCGAAGCGCCCTGAGCGGTGAGCTGACGATATTGACTGATATGGAGAAAAGGCGCGAGGGGCTTAAAACAGCGGTTAAGAGCATTTTGCTGAGCCGTTCGGTTGAAAACGACAAATTTGATTACGTTGAAGGAATACCGGCAGAGGTCATTAGCGCCGATGTCGAATATGCAAGTGCTGTCGAAGCCGCCCTTGAGGGCCAGACTGATGCCCTGGTAATCAACGACACAAACAAAATGTTAGCTGATACGGAAACGATTGGAAAGCTTGATGGCAGAGTGAATTTCATATGCCTTGATAAAATAGAGCCGTTTGTGGACAAAAATGATTTGTCGGAATTTGCCTGTGTAAAGGGCAGGCTTGTTGAATTTGTAAAGTTCGACAGCAGATATGCGCCGCTGGCCTGGAAATTACTCGGCAAAACGTTGATTGTTGACTCTTTAGAAGAGGCGATCGGGCTGGCTGAGAATATAGGAAACCAATATAAATTTGTAACTTTGAAGGGTGAAGTCTTAAGCGGCGGCGGCGTGATAAAACTTGGACCTTTAGGTAAGGCAACGGGTCTGATATCACGCAAGAGCCGACTGCGTCAATTGGAGGAGACTATCGCCAACATAACATCTGAAATCACGGTGCTCGAAGAACAGGCTGAAAAGAACAATCAGACCAACGCGCATTTGGCCCAGTTGTGTAAGGACCTGCGGACTGCTATTTATGAAGCAAATACACAAAAGATGCAGGTAAGCTCAAAGCTTAGCGTGATAGAACAAAATATCAAGCGGCTGAGGGAAGAGGAGCCGTTGATAGCCAGTGAAATTGACCTGCTGGAGGCACAGAAGCTTGAGTCGGTGCAGAAAGAATACGACTCGAAACAAAAATTGCAGGAGCTGGAGGTGGTAAACAGCCAGCGCTCGGAGCGCATAGAAGAACTTGAGGTAAAGTACGCCGAGCGAAAACAACAACAGCAAACACTGGCGAACAAACTCACTGATTTGAAGATTGCTCTGGGTCAGATTGCAGAACAAAGCAAATCATTGAAGCAAATAATCGGAAGTCTGAAAAGCCAGATCCAGGAAAACCGGACGGCAGGTGAGACGGCGCAAGAAGAAATTCAAAGCTGCAGCGGGCAATTGACAGAAGCTCAAAGGGATATTCTTAACTGTGAGGCGGTGGTATCGGAGCTGTTTGTCGAAAAAGAAAAGAACCAGGAGAACAGCCAGCTGCTGCATAAAGAAATAGAAAAGCTGCTCGAAGAACGAAAACAAGCAGAAGAGCTTATCCGGCTCAGATGCGCCGAGAAGAACGAGACTGAGCAAAAAATCAATGAACTTAAAATAGAATTGAGCCAGTTGGAGGTAAAGCAGCAGGATTTGGTTGAGAGGGTGCAGGACGAATTGCAGATTGATTTGGCCGAGGCCTACAAGAGTTACAAGGGCCAGGAGGTCAACTGGGAGAAGATAAAAGAAGAAATAGTTGAACTTCGGGGTAAGATTGAGCGGCTCGGCAATGTAAATGTTGACGCCATAGATGAGCAAGAAAACCTCGAAAAGCGACATAACTTTTTGAGCGATCAGGTTGGAGACCTCAACAAGAGTAAAGCTCAACTGCAGCAATTGATAAATCGTCTTAACAAGAAAAGCCGGGAGAAATTTGCAGAGACCTTTGAAGAAATAAGAAGTCATTTCCAGGAGATTTTCCGCAAGCTGTTTGGCGGGGGCAGGGCCGACATAGTACTTGAAGATGCCGAAGACATCCTCGAAGCGGGCATAGAAGTGATAGCCCGGCCGCCTGGCAAAGAGACAAGGAGTATTTCTTTGCTCAGCGGCGGTGAAAAGTCGCTGACGGCGATTGCTCTGCTGTTTGCAGTTTTCAAGGCAAAACCATCACCTTTCTGCTTCCTTGATGAAGTTGACGCGGCTCTGGATGAGGCGAATAACGAGCGTTTCAATATGCTGCTGCGGGAATTTCAGAAGGATTCGCAATTCATAATAATCACTCACGCCAAGCGCACAATGAGCATTGCGGATGTGCTGTTCGGGGTAACGATGCAGACGCGAGGGGTCAGCAAGAAGATAAGCGTGAGATTCGGCCAGTACGCCGAAGAAAAGGAAACGGCTGCGGTAGCATAGTTCGTCGCTCGTGACTCGTGATTCGTATTGAGTTTTGTGGGAGGGCAGATTATGAAGAAGTGTCCCTTTTGCGCAGAAGAAATTCAGGATGAAGCTATAAAGTGCCGTTTTTGCGGGGAGTTTCTTGATAAATCGCGCAAGCCAGGAACAAAATGGTATTTTGCTACGTCTGTTGTCGTAATTGCTCTATTGTGCCTGGGTCCACTTGGCCTGCCGTTAGTATGGTTCAACCCGCGTTATAAAATAATTATCAAGGTAGTTGTCACGGTTATTGTTATTGCACTCGCTATTTTGTTTTCTTACCTTGTTGTTTCCATGTACCGTAGTTTAATAGAACAGATACAGGCACTTGGGGTTCATTAACTTAGTATTGTGTCGTGTACGCTGTTGGTCTATCTTGTTTTTCGCAGCGCCTTGAGTGCCTGGAAAATTCAATCCTGAACTTGAAAGTATCCCAGCTTAGTGGTAGAATCCGCTCTCTTTTCCTGAAGATTAGGAGAGCCGGTAATGGCAAAGACACATGATAAGCACGTGTTAAAAAACGGAATGGTACTTCTCGGTGAGCCGATGGAGGCGGTTGGATCGGTGGCGTTTGGCTTTATGCTGCCGGCGGGGGCGGCGTTGCTGCCGGAGGGCTGCTGCGGGGCTGGAGGCGTTATTGCCGATTGGATTTTCAGAGGCGCCGGTGATAAAAGCAGCAGACAGCTTGGTGACGCACTTGACGGACTGGGACTGGTGCGCGGCTGCTTGGTCAGCAGCTCGCATATCGTTATTGGAGTTGCTCTGGAAGCCAGCAACTTGGCGGAAGCTTTGGATTTGTATGCGGATATTATACTTAGGCCCAGTCTGCAAGAGGACCAGTTTGAATTGGCCAGGCAATTGGCAATTGATGGGGTACACTCCCTGGATGATGACCCCCGGCAAAAGGTTATGATAAAACTGCGAGAACAGTTTTATCCGAGTCCCCTTGGACGTAGTACTGTGGGGGAAGTTGCAGAATTAGAGGCCTTGACGGTTGAGAGAACAAGGCAGATTATAAAAGACAATTTCAATCTTTCGCAGACGATTTTTACGGTTGCGGGCAAATACGACTTCGATGCAATTTGCCGACAGATGGAAAATTTATTTTCCGGCACGAAACCTGCGCCCAGTGGTGCGGCGGTTTTGGTGCGGAACAAAGCCGGTAAATATACGCACATAGACGATGACAGTGCGCAAGTGCATATCGCCCTTATGACCGAGACGGTCAAACCGACCGATGAGGACTACTATAATGCCAGAGTGGCGGTGTCGGTTCTTTCGGGCGGGATGAGTGCCAGACTATTTACAGAGGTAAGAGAAAAGCGAGGTCTGTGCTACGCAATCGGGGCAAGGTATCACGGCCTGAAAGAAGCGGCAGGCATAATGTGCTATGCAGGCACGATGCCGCAAAAAGGTCAAGAAACGCTGGACGTGATAATCGGCGAATTTAATCGGCTCGCCGATGGTATCAGCGAAGAAGAAATCGCCAGAGCCGAAGTCCGGTTGAAAAGTGCGCTAATACTGCAGAGCGAATCGTCCAGCAGTCGAGCCGGCGCGATCGGAGCCGATTATTATATTTTAGGCAGAGTTCGAAGCCTGGATGAAATTAAAAATAAAATCGAGGAGACTACGGTCGATTCGGTTTTAGAGTTTTTACGAAATAATAGGTTCAGAGACTTTACGGTAGTGACAATCGGCCCAAAGAAAGTAACTGTTGAGTAGAGCAAAGTATGGAATTTAAGAAGAAGGAATTGGCAAACGGCTTACGCTTAATTGGCGAGATTAACAATTCCGCCAAATCGGCAGCGGTGGGTTTCTTCGTCAAAACCGGCTCCCGGGATGAGACCGAACAGATAAACGGCGTGTCACATTACCTGGAACATATGCTGTTCAAAGGTACTGAAAAGCTAAGTGCACTCGAAGTCAATGAGGCGTTCGACAGGACAGGGGCACAATTCAACGCCGGTACAAGTGAGGAAAATACTGTCTTTTATGCCGCTGTTCTTCCGGAATATTTGGTGGAGGTAACGGAGCTGTGGATAGAGCTGATGAGGCCGGCCCTGAGGGATGAAGATTTCAATATTGAAAAAAGCGTAATCAAAGAAGAAATTGCGATGTATAAGGACCTGCCGAGCTTTGACGTTGTGGACAGGTGCAGACGTTTGCACTTTGACGGTCATCCGTGCGGCAACAGCGTACTTGGCAGCGAAAAGAGCGTCGGTAATCTGACTGCCGAACAGATGCGGGACTATTTTACCAGACGTTATGCACCGAACAATATGGTGTTGGCCTGTGCCGGTAATTTTGATTGGGACCAAATCTGCTCGGTCGTGGAAGTACCATGCGGCAAGTGGCAACCGCAGGCTGCTACCAGAAAGCTGGAACACTGCGTAGGGAGCAAGAAGAAAGAGAGAGTCGAAAAGTCGAATCTGGCTCGTGAACATATATGTCTGATGAGTGCCGGTGTGTCGGCTCAGGACCCGAGGAGGTTTGCCGCTTCACTTTTAGGCACTATTATCGGCGACGATGTCGGGTCACGATTTTTCTGGGAGCTGGTCGATAAGGCGTTAGCGGAAGCTGCAGCAATGCAATCCGGGGCTATGGATGGCACAGGGATGTTTTGCAGCTACATCCGCTGTGGCAGTGAGAATGTTTGCAAAGTGCTCGATACGGTCAGAAACATTTTCGATAGTCTGGCTAAAGACGGCGTAACCGAAGATGAATTAAGAAAGGCAAAAAATAAGATATTGAGTGCATTGGTCATTAAAAATGAGCTGCCGATGGGTCGGCTGGTCGACCTGGGTTCTAACTGGATATATCTGGAGCAGTATCGTACTGTCGAAGACGATATTAATGCTGTCAAGGCCGTTACCATTAATGATATTCATTCGCTGATAGAGCAGTTCAATCCGGGTGACTTTACACAACTTTCCATTGGACCTGCAGAAAATAGTTCATAGTTTGTAGTTGGCAGTTCTACGAAAGGTGAAGCGTTCTATTTTACAAAAATTGAAAGGGCGAAGATATGAGCGGACGAACAAGGAGGCAGTTTCTTAAGACAATAGGTCTCACAGCAGCTTCGACGGGTACACTATCGATATTGCCGAGCTGTGGCGGTATCAGCCAAATAGTGGCAGCGGAGGGAAGACGGCCGAACGTTATTCTGGTTATGACTGACGACCAGGGCTATGGGGACTTAGGCTGCCACGGCAACCCGGTTATTCAAACGCCGAATCTGGACAAGCTTTATACGCAAAGTGTGCGTTTGACGGACTTTCACGTTGGGCCTACCTGTTCGCCCACGCGTGCGGCGCTGATGACGGGACGCTACTGCAACCGTACAGGAGTGTGGCATACCATTATGGGCCGGTCACTTCTGCGCAGGGACGAAGTAACAATGGGCGATGTCTTCTCGGCGAGCGGCTATCGCACGGGCATCTACGGCAAGTGGCACTTGGGCGACAACTATCCGTTTAGGCCACAGGACCGCGGGTTTGGCGAAGTGCTAATCCATGGTGGCGGTGGAGTCGGCCAGGGTCCTGACTACTGGGGCAACGACTACTTCGATGACACGTACTTCCATAACGGCGTGCCGGAAAAATTTGAGGGCTACTGTACCGACGTGTGGTTTGATGGGGCGATGAAATTTATCGAAGCCAATAAAAACAGGCCTTTCTTCTGTTACATACCGACCAACGCGCCGCACGGCCCATACAATATTGCCGACGAATATGTCAAGCCATACCTTGACAAAGGTCTGCCGGAGAGACAGGCCAGGTTTTACGGTATGATAACGAATATAGACGATAATATGGCCCGGCTGATGCGTCGATTGAGGCAACTGGGCTTGGAGGAAAATACTATTCTTATCTTTATGACCGACAATGGGACCTCAGGCGGCAGTTACAGTGCCGGGATGCGCGGCAAAAAGGGCTCAGAATACGACGGTGGTCACCGCGTGCCGTGCTTTATCCGTTGGCCCCGCGGCAGTCTAACAAGCCCTGGTGACATTGACCGGCTCACAGCCCACGTCGACCTGTTACCGACACTTATTGAACTTTGCAGGCTAAAGAGGCCCCGCGGAGTGAGGTTTGACGGCGACAGTCTTGTACCGTTGTTGACGGGCAGGGGCGGGAACTGGCTCGACCGTACGCTCATTACGGACTCCCAGCGAATCGAACACCCCGAGAAGTGGCGTAAAAGCGCGGTTATGACCGACCGCTGGCGGCTGGTTAATGGCACGGAGCTTTACGATATAAAGGCTGACCCGGGCCAGAAGAACAACATCGCCGGCGGTAAACCTGCCGTTGTTGAGGAACTGCGTGAAGCCTACGAGCAGTGGTGGGCCGATGTTTCAGAGCGTTTCGATGAGTATTGCGAAATCATTATCGGCTCGGACAAACAGAATCCGACACGATTGATGTCCCACGATTGGCACAGTCCGCAAGTGCCGTGGAGCCAGGGTGCGGTCCGCAAAGGAATGCAGTCCAACGGCTTCTGGGCGGTCGAGATTGAACGCGACGGTACGTACCAGTTTGAGCTGCGGCGCTGGCCGAAGGAATTGGATGCGGCTATCAACGCGGCGGTTCCCGGCGGCAAGGCCATTGCCGCGACCAGCGCTAGGCTGAAGATTGCGGACCTGGATGTAACCAAAGCGATTCCAAATGGGGCTCATGCCGTGACGTTCGAGGTGGAGCTCAAAGCCGGTAAGGGGCGCCTGCAGAGTTGGTTTATAGATGACACAGGCGAGTCCCGCGGGGCATACTATGTTTATGCGAAACGTTTGTGAGTTCTGGAAAATATAAGTTGGGAATTAAAAAAGGTATTATGGGTAAACTG
Source organism: uncultured Pirellulales bacterium (assembly GCA_964348055.1). Lineage (GTDB taxonomy): Bacteria > Planctomycetota > Phycisphaerae > Sedimentisphaerales > Anaerobacaceae > JAUXAL01. The sequence continues at coordinate 6,657 of CAYGBH010000017.1, read as the reverse complement.
ACAAGAAGAGAATTTCTTAAGACCACAAGTTTTGTCGCCGGTTCATTTTTGATGCCGCGGTTGGCGTTTGGTAAGGATAAGCCGGCGAGCAAGCCGAACATCATCGTTATTATGTCGGACGAGCACAACGCGGGTGTGTTAGGCTGTTACGGTAACGATATTGTCCAGACGCCGCACCTTGATGGCCTGGCTCGACGAGGCGTGACTTTCGATAGCTGCTACTGCAACTCTCCGTTGTGTGTGCCTTCGCGTCTTTCGTTCACGTCAGGCAAATACGCCTCGCGTGTGGGGGCCTGGAATAACAGTTGCTGGCTGCCCAGCGCCGATTACCCGTCGCTGCCGAGTATTATGAATGCAGCCGGTTACGAGTCGGTCCTCTGCGGTAAGATGCACTACGACCGTACCCGCCGCTACGGCTTTAAAGAGATTGGCGGCAATATGAACAATTCGGATAAAAAGGGCAAAGGAAGTCGCAGGAAAGCCGACGACCTTAGGCCCAAGCCGGGGTTTTCCGAACGCTTCGAGGACTTTCACACCGGCAATGATTCGAAGATACTCACTCACGACCGGGCAGTTACGGCCGGGACGGTGGAGTTCCTCAGAAATCGCAGGGCTTCTGACAAGCCATTTTTCATGATAGTCGGCTTCCTTGCGCCACATTTTCCATTGATTGTACCGGAAAAGTACTGGGAGCCGTACAAGGGTAAGGTTCCAATGCCTGTGATTCCCAAAGGTCACCTCGAATCGCAGGTACGAAACTACAAACATCACCGCATCGGCTTTAATGTCGAGAATGCACCGGACGAAATCGTGCGGAAGGGCCGTGAGCTCTATTACGGCCTGACGCAGTGGGTGGACGAGGAGGTCGGCAAAGTTCTGAAGTCCTTAGCCGACAGTGAAGTGGCCGATAATACGGTCGTCATCTATACCACCGACCACGGCGAGAACATGGGCGAGCACGGCCTGTGGTGGAAGAACTGTATGTACCAACACGCCAGCCGTGTGCCGCTGATTGTCAGCTGGCCTGCGCGGTGGAAGGGCGGGCAGCAGCGAACAAAGGCCTGCTCACTTGTGGATGTGGTGCAGACCATTGCCGAACTCGGCGGGGTTGATGTGCCCGGCGACTGGAACGGCGAGTCCATGGTTCGATGGCTGGATAACCCAAGGACCAAGTGGAGGGACATTGCCGTCAGCGAATACTACGCCCATAACATAGCCTCCGGTATTGCGATGATACGTATGGGCAGATACAAATACGTGTATCATAGTGCGGCTGACGCAGACCACGCAGCTGAGCGGGAGCTGTATGACCTCCAGACCGACCCGGGTGAGTTCGATAACCTTGCGGGCAGGAGAAAGTACAAGAAGCGGGTCCGTAAGATGCATGCTGCGTTGGTCAAGGAAATCGGTGAGCACCCGGACAAGACCGAGCGGCGCTGCCGTGCCGACTACGCCCGGGGATATTTGCGGAGCGACGAAAAAAAGAAGAAAGGGAAAAAGACTTAGGGGTAAAAAAAGATATGTTCAGTCAAATAAGCAGAGAATCTTCCAAAAGAGGTGGGGGGGCTCTACATAGCGGGAGCCGAACAGACATCCGGCTGAATCGCCGGATTTTTCTAAAGGCTGTAGGCTCTGGAGCTGCGTCACTGGCAATTTCCGGCTGCACCGGTATGGGCCCCCGCTGCTGGCTTGCGCAGCAAACCGCGGGGGCTGGTGTGCAAAAAAAACGCCCCAACATCATATTCTTCTTCACCGATGACCAGCGTTTCGACACGATTGGTGCTCTGGGCAACAAGGATATCATTACACCACACATGGACTCGCTGGCGCGAAACGGCACAACTTTCACCAACGCATACATTATGGGCTCGATGAGCGGGGCGGTGTGTATGCCCAGCCGCGCTATGCTAATGACCGGCCGGACGCTGTTTCATCTTGAGGGCCCAGGGAAAGTGATTCCGCCCGAGCACGTAACCCTGCCCGAAGTTCTGCAAAGGGCCGGCTACACGACCTTCCAGACGGGTAAGTGGCACCAGGATTCAAAAACATTCGCCCGGTGTTTCTCGGTTGCTGATAAGATCTTTTTCGGCGGTATGAGCGACCACTACAAGGTTCCTGTCCGTGATTTCGACCGGGCAGGCAAGTATCCCAAGGAAAAGATTTACAGCAATGAAGGAAAACACTCCAGCGAGCTGTTCAGCGATGCAGCTATCCGGTTCCTGCGCGAGTACAAGGACGATAAGCCCTTCTTCGTATATATCTCCTACACGGCGCCTCATGACCCGCGCGATATGCCCCGGAAATATCTGGATATGTACGACCTTGAAAAGGTTGTTCTGCCGAAGAGTTTCATGCCCGAGCATCCGTTCGACAACGGCGATATGAAGACCCGCGACGAAAAACTGGCTTCGTGGCCTCGGACGCTGGAGGAAATCCGCAGGCATAAGAGGGCTTACTACGCTATGATTACACACGTGGACGCGCAAATCGGACGGGTGCTGGCGGCACTTAAGGAAACGGGGCAGGCAGAGAATACGATTATTGTTTTCTCCGCTGACAATGGCCTGGCCGTGGGCCGTCACGGCCTTATGGGTAAGCAGAACATCTACGAGCATAGTGTTCACGTGCCCTTGATTATAGGTGGGCCCGGTATCGGCAAAGGTCAAAAACGCGCTGCTTTCTGCTATCTGCTGGATATATTCCCCACACTCTGCGAGCTGACGGGCTTATCGATTCCCGGTTCCGTAGAGGGACGCAGTCTCGCTCCGGTCATGCTGGGCCGGAGGCGGAAGATCCGGGACACACTTTTCTTTGCCTATAAGGATATTCAGCGGGGCGTTCGCGACGAGCGCTACAAGCTCATCGAATATGCCGTGAGCGGCAAGAGAACGACCCAGCTCTTCGACCTGCAATCGGATCCCTGGGAGCTCGACAATATCGCCGAAAGTCCAAGCCACGTCGAACATCTACAGCGTCTGCGCAGAGAGCTGCTAAGATGGAAAGAGGAACTGGACGACAAAAGTGGGTTCTGGCAGGATGTCACAACATGGGATTAGATCAAGCTTTACTTCGCAGAGCTATGACACTTGTCTATAGGCAATAGGTTTGTTGCCTGGATGGCTGGAGTGGTCATAATTTATTCCTGGTTAATCCAGGCAGTTTCGTTAGAATAAGTGGATATTATAAGAGGTTGTGGCAGTGAGCGCAGCCAATGGTGAGAAACAGAGTGGTGTTGATGTTTTTCTTTCGCAAGACATAGTACCACCATGTAAAAAGAAATTTCTTCAGAAGCGAGACTACCAAAAAATGGAAACTGATGATGTGCCAACCGAAGCCGCTGACTCGGAGCGGAAGAAAGGCAAAATACCAAAATTTGACCTGGCCGAAGAGATTATGGCCGAACAGCGAAGAATCACAGCAATAAAAAGAAAGGCCCCGCCGAAGACGGGCCCCGTTAGAGACCCAAAGGACCTTGGGCCCAAGGACAAAGGCTCTGATGAGGCGGGTATGATCGAGGCCGGACTTCAGCGAGCTCAGTCGAGCCTAGCCGCCGGCCTCGGTATCGGTAAAAGAACACAAGCTCCAAGCTCGGAGAGTGGAGCTGAATCGATTAACTATACTATTCAGCCGCCACCGGCGTTAGCAGAACAAAAACAGATCATCGCAGATATTGTGGCGAGAGATATTGAAAAGCTTTGTGGACGTCTTGATGCTTGATTTTCGACTCTCGATACTCGACGAGTATCCGGTATCGAGGATCGAGAACCTTATTTTCTTGCAATGTGGGCCTGGGCGATATAGATTAATATAAAATTATTTGGAGAGGTGGCCGAGTGGCTTAAGGCAACGGTTTGCTAAACCGTCGTACGGGTATACACCCGTACCGCGGGTTCGAATCCCGCCCTCTCCGTTTTATTTGCGCATACCAACGCCATATAGTGTCAAACAATGATAACTTTAACGATGCAAAATATTTATAAAATTAAAATCCCTGGTTTTATTCTGGAATCCGGTTTTAGGGCCTAAAAACGACCATCGATTAGTATGAGCGGTCAAGTACACATAATAATTTCTTCAGAAGAAATTGTTTGACAAAGCAAATGTTTTCAACTATTATATGGTTAAGGATAAAAAGCGACATGGATGCCACCATCTGCTTGAGAGGATAGAATCGTGTTTCGTTAATCATGCAGGTGTTCTATTCGTATTTGCGTATCTTCGTAGGTCTTTTATGTGAAAGGTGTGCGAATGACAGGAACAAGGAGGGAAACCGATCAAAATATATCTGAAGAATTTGCCTGTTTGAACAGTTGTTTGTCACCTAAAAATTATTGTGTTTTGTTGATTCGCGATAGTAAAAAAGAACCTGCACAAACAAGCGACTCTACCCAAACCTTGATGTTTATGAGGAGACCTTTTGGGAATATTTAAGCACATCAAAGATCGGAGGGCATCTCGGAATACAAGTTCCAAGCCGCTCAAGCCCATACTACTGGAAGTACTGGAACCGCGAATCCTACTTTCAGCGGATAGTCTGCTTAATGTTGTCATACCTGACCAAGGCCAGGATACTTTCCTGGATAGTATGCAGGAGGTTGCACAATACACGGAATTGCTGGAAAAGCACGAAGAGGTTGAAGAGCAACTTCCTGTCGTGGACCGGGAGATAGACCAAGAACCGGGTCCCTCCGATATATTTGAGACTAACCTCTATGAGCCTATTGCCACCTTCTTCGTAAATCGGGACCATACAGACACCAATGAGCCGGTCGGTGTATATTCGAACTTCGGTGAGGATGTCATTGAAGATCCGGGCAATTTGAGTATTAATAATATTGGACCTGCTCAGGTCAACGGCAATATCGTCGTGCTCTCCACTGATTCTGACGGAGATATAGAAAGCATAGTTAGCACGACTGAAGACGATAGTCCCCCGGTTTATGTTAACGATGCTGAGATAAATATCGAGGAAAACACATCTATCGAGATTAGAGGCCCTCCGCTTATCTTCGATGATGCGGCTTTGCTCAGCAGCCATATAATTGAGAATCTCTTTTTGGCCCCGGACGAGCCCCTCAGCTTGTCAGAGGGACAAGTTTTGTTCTTAGGCTCCGGGCCAAGTCCTTCAGAATTGCATATTGACCTGCCGACAAATATCGACGCGGCTGATACGCTGAATACAGACCAATTATGGCTTGACGGTGGCTTAGGTTTAGACCTGACGGGCGATGGCTTAACTGTGGGCATCTGGGAAGCGACTGAAGGTGGCGGCGGCAATTATGTCAGCGATACGCATCAGGAGCTAACCGGACGGGTAAGCTACGGCGATACCGCTACCCCTACCCTTTCTAACCATGCTACCCATGTAGCCGGGACGATTGCTGCCTCAGGTGTTAACGCTGCTGCCCATGGAATGGCAAGCCAAATAGATATCCTTAGCTATAGCGCGGATAGTTACATAGAAGAAATGGGTCGAGATGCCAGCCTGATTATAGCATCAAATCATTCCTATGGTGAGGCTGTGGGATGGACCTTAATGAACTGGTCTGGCTTAGGGGTGGCAGACACCTGGATCGGAGACCGTAGTATTTCGGGTACAGAGTCTGAGCTTTTCGGGAAATATGATTCGCTTACTCAGGACTTGGATCAGGTACTCTATGATAATCCGAATTTACTGAGTGTTTGGAGTGCTGGCAACGACAGAAATGACCATTTCACTGACTACCGGGGAGACAACAAATATGTAACGTATTTGTCGGCAGATCCGGGAATACCGGGTTGGGTCGGTCCGGCTTGGTATCTTGTTCCAAACAGCGGCACGACATCTGCCCCTGGTAGTGATGGAAATGGCGGAACGGGTTATGATTGTCTCCCGCTGGATCAAACTGCAAAGAACAGTCTGGTTGTAGGTGCCATTGACGATATCACTGCAGACCCTTATAGCCTGCCCGATGTGTCCATGACGCCCTTTTCATCGTGGGGACCTACGGATGATGGACGTATCAAACCTGACGTAGTTGCTAACGGGATGAGTGTCTTCTCCAGCACCGCAGACGCCGATGATGCTTATCTCCTGGCGTCGGGCACATCAAGCGCGGCCCCCAACGTAACGGGAACAGCGGCCCTGCTCATTCAACATTACGAGAATCTATTTGGCCAAAGGCCTACCAGCGCCACAATTAAAGGATTGTTGATCCAGACTGCGTTCGATGCAGGTAATCCGGGTCCAGATTTCTCTTACGGATGGGGTATTGTGGATGCAGCCGCAGCCGTGACTTTGTATATGCCGTACACGCCGGTTGCGCAGCAAACGGTGGGCTATACGGACGTATTCGCCAACACAACAATCTTTGGGAATCGGCGGGCGCAGCCGGTGGTGATGCCGGAGGCTGGTATCCTTGAGAGTATCACCATTTATCACGAAGGCGGCACGGGTGATGTTATACTGGCGGTATATGAGGACAGCGGTGGCTTACCTGGTAACAGGCTGGGGATGACGGCATCGACGATGATTAATGACAGTGCGGGCTGGCAGACAATTGACCTTATAAGTCCGGTTAATGTCTCTTCCGGACAGACGATATGGCTTGCTTGGGTTTTCCAGAGTAATCCAGGGATTCGGTACAAGGTAGGTAGTCCTGGACGAGCGAATTCCAG
>CAYGBH010000016.1:0-22926 GCA_964348055.1 uncultured Pirellulales bacterium | reverse complement strand
AGCGTTTGCAAGTATCCCTCAACCGGCGGCACCACGCCCATATTCGCAGCGACAGGCTCAACCAGAACCGCTGCGATTTTTCCTTTGTGCGTTCCGAAGACGGCCTTTGCAGCCTCGATGTCGTTATACCCAATTACGACGGTCAGCTTCGCAATCGAATCAGGAACACCCCCGCTCGATGCGATGGCACCTTCGGCAAGGCCCGAGCCTGCAGCGACCAGCAATGAATCGCTGTGGCCGTGATAACAGCCGGCCATTTTGATAATTAGTGTCTTTTGGGTATATGCACGGGCCAGCCGGATAGCGGTCATTACCGCCTCAGTGCCGCTGCTTACAAGCCGCACCTTCTCAATGGAATCAAAGGCGGCGATTATTTTCTCAGCCAGAGCAGTCTCAGCTAACGTCGGTGCTCCGAACGATGTGCCTTTCTCGGCCGCGGCGCCAATAGCTTTCAATACCTCCGGATGTGCGTGTCCGAGTATCATCGGTCCCCACGAGCCGACGTAATCGATGTATTCGTTACCGTCAATATCGTGGATTTTTGAGTCTTTTGCCCTGGCGATAAAAACCGGACCAATATCCACTCCACCAAAGGCCCTCACCGGCGAATTGACGCCGCCCGGCAGAGATTTACACGCCTCGGCAAAGGCCTGTGCCGATTTGTTTGATTTTTCTGTCATCTGTCCTCTGTCAACTGGCTTTCTATCATAAGGCGATTGGCAGTAAAATTCAAACTATTTGTATAAGCTCCGGCCGCAGCATTTTTAAACACCCCTCGGAGGCTATTTTTCTTGCAATGCCTGTGCGATTTGCTAAACTCACGAGGTTTTAGAATTTGATTCGGAGCCAATGTATGAGTTTAGTCAAGTGGTTTAGAAAAAATAACAAGAAAGTGATGGCTGTTGTGGTCATCGTTATAATGTTCGGCTTTATCGGCGGCGGTACATTACTACAACAGCTTAATCGAAGGTCAACAGGGCTGTACAAAACAATAGCCTATTTTGGGGATAATCAGAAAATAACAAATCACGACATATACGTTCAGGCACGTCAAGAACTGGACGTCCTGGGAATGCTCAGAGCGGACCAGCTGCTAAGGTCGCAGGATTTACTGGGAGTTCTGCTGAGCGAGCTGTTGTTTGCCGAGCAGAGAACGTCACCGGCGTTGTTCAATCCTATAAAACAAACGATAAGGACAAACCAGTATAGAATCAGCGATAGACAAATCAGCGATATGTACAGACGCTCGGTGCCGAGCAGTGTATACTGGCTGCTGCTGAGAAATGAAGCGGAGCTCGCCGGGATTAGGGTGCAAAACGAGGAGGTGGGCAAACTGCTCGGACAGGCAATACCGCAACTATTCAACGGCCAGACATATTCGCAGCGGATTGGAGCAATGATAAACCAGAACAGGATTCCAGAGCAGCAGATATTGACAATATTTGGTAAATTGCTGGCGGTATTACAGTACGCCCGTATGATTTGCTCAAGCGAGGATGTTACAAGCTCCCAGATAATGCATGCGGCGAGCTGGGAAAATGAAACAATGGACGTTGAATTTGTAGAATTTGATTCGGCCGTGTTTGCCGGAACTCAAAGCCAGCCGAGCGAAGAAAAAATGGCTGAACATTTTGAAAAATACAAGAAATTCGTTACCGGCGTTGCAAGCGAGGAAAACCCCTATGGCTTCGGATATAAGTTGCCCGACAGAGTGCAGCTTGAATACATGGCCGTCAAACTCGATGATATTGCGCCCATAATAACGCCGCCTACACACCAGGAGGCCGAAGAATATTACCAAAGAAATAGAGAACAATTATTCACTGAACAGATACCTTTAGATCCGAACGACCCAAACTCGCCACTGACCGAACGAACAAAAAGCTATGCGGAGGTTGCAGATGCCATTTCAGCCCAGCTTCGCAAGAACAAAATAAACTCCAAAGCAGAGAGCATTTTACAGGAAGCAAAGACACTTACTGAGGCTGATTTGGAAGATATAAATGATATAGAGCTTGCGAACCTCAGTACCGAGCAGCTTGCAGAAATCGTCGGCGATTATGAAACTGCCGCCAGGCAATTAAGCGAAAAACACAATATCAAAGTATATGCAGGCCGGACTGGCCTGCTTAGTCCAATCGATATACAAACCGATGTTCATCTTGCGACTCTGTATTTACAAGAATACGGATATAATCCGGTAGGATTGACTCAGATCGTGTTCGCCATCGACGAACTGGCCGTTAGCGAACTTGCTCCCTTTGAGATGCGAAAAAAGCCGAGAATGTACGTAAATATTGGGCCGCTAATAGATATGTTCGAACAAATAAGGGCGCTTATACGGGTGATTAAAGCCGAAAAGGCTTCTGAACCAGAAAACATAAATCAAACCTATAGCACCGGTATACTTGAATTCGAGCGCGATGAGGGACAGCTAAATGAGGATGTTTATTCGGTGAGAGAAAAAGTAGCCGAAGACTTAAAAAAACTTGCTGCAATGGATACCACAAAAAGCAAAGCAGAAGAGTTCATTGAACTGGCGGCAAAGGATAGCTGGGAGAGCGCCCTTGATAAATTTAACGAACTCCATGGACGGCAAACCACGCAGAACGAGGGCGACCCCAACGCGCTCACGACCCTAAACGCAGAACCCTTCAAGCTGCAAAGTTTTACAAACCTGCAGAGAATATCAAGGGCGACATTAGAGACATTAGCTGTGCAAAGTGAGGGCAAGCCCGCGGCACAGTTCTTCCTGAGAGACCGTAAAAAACAGCGCCGGTTCATAGACCAGCTTTATTCGCTCCTGCCGCAGGATAGTAATACCGTCGACACTGGGCCTTTGATTATGGAATTCAAGCCGGATATTAGCTACTATTGTGTAAAGAATATTTCAGTTAAGCGCCTTGGGCAGGAAGAGTACGAAGGACTCAAGGCGAGCCGATTGTATAGAGAAGATCATACTCAGACCCAGAGCCTGGCAGTGGTTTACCTTAACCCTGAAAATATATTAAAACGTATGAACTTTAGGCTGGCTGGACTGGAAAAAGAACCCGAAGATGCCAATGCACCGACAGAGCCGGAGGCAGCATCGTAATGACGCCGCGTTCAAAAGAAAACCATGTGTTGTTTTTACTGATTGTGGGACTGCTGGCCTGGCTCGTGCCAGGGGCGGGGCATTTTCTGCTCAAAGAAAAAAAACGCGCGATAATTATATTCGCGACTATTGTCCTTACTTTCTTTACAGGGTTATATGTCGGCTCAATCGGAGTTATTAACCCTGTCGGAGCAACATCGTGGTATGTGGCACAAATTATGAATTCGCCGATGGTCGCAGGCTTGGGGCATTTGACTACAACGAGACATTATTTTGTCTTCGGCAGGCCGAACGAAATCGGACAGATATACACGAGCATCGCGGGCCTGCTCAACCTTTTGTGTATTGTAAACGCCGTTTACCTGGCTCATCTGCGCAGGGCCGAAACCAACGGAGGCTCCAAATGTTGATGATAGATGCTTTTGTGGTGGCGAGCTTTACTGCGCCGGAAAAAATCGGAGCAAATCCGCAATCTATGCTATGGCTGCTGCCATTAGTAGCGGCGATAGTCGTCGTCTATAAAGCAACAAAGCTGCCGGAAATAAAAGCCGGCAACTTCCTAAAAGAAGTATCGATTCTATTTGGTTCAATTGTTGTTTTTATGGTCGTAATTGCGTTGGTCCTGTGCACTTTGGCATGGCTGATTGCGGAGTGATTGCCGAGTGCACCAATCCAATCCACTTGGGCTCGTGGGTATTTTAATCGTTGTCTTCTGGCGATGTTTTTTTAAGGACGCCTAACTCTACAAGAGCGTTGAAAGCCGCTTTCTGCTCCGCTTCTTTTTTGTTTGTCCCCCATGCGCTTGGAAAATGACGCTCCTCGACAACCACTTCCAACTCAAAGCATTTGTCGTGGTCGGGTCCTTTTTCATCGAGCAGTACATAGGTCGGTGTGGAATTAAACTGTTCCTGGACGTATTGTTGCAATAATGACTTGAAATTTCCCTGAACTTGTTCTGCATCGGCTTGCTCAATTAGTGAACCGAAAATTTTCAAGATAAAAATGCGGGCAGCGTCAAATCCACTGTCAATATAAATTGCAGCGATCACAGCCTCTAATACGCCGGCAGCAAGAGAACCTGATAGTGCCCTGCTGGAGGCCATACCTTTACCGACTTTGAGAAATTTGTGCAGCCTGAGCTGCCTGGAGAGCCGGGCACAGGAGCCGCGGGAAACAAGCATACTCTTTACTTTCGTTAGGTCGCCCTCAAGATAACCTGAAAACCTCTCGAAGAGTGTTTGACAGATAACCACAGCTAAAATGGCATCACCTAAAAACTCCAGCCTTTCGTTACTTAACAGACGATTATCGACCGCGGAGGAATGAGTAAATGCCTGGACTAAAAGACTTTTGTCGGAAAATTCGTAACTTATTGTCTGCTCGAGCTGCTGCAGAGTTTCTTCATCCATATTAATACGTCCTACTTCTATAAGGGTTCCCAAACGCTCTTTATTGCGTTTGAGGTCCCGAAGGACCCTGCGAGCAGATTACGAACACCGCTACAATCAGCGATCTTCGTAGCCGGCTCAACAAGAAAAATATCACGATATCAAAGGATAGGCCACCTGTAAAGTTCTCTATTTAAGGCCCCATTTTGTCCCCTACCGATTGAGCTTAAGCTTACGCCTGATTGGCGCAGGTTCGCAAAATGGGAACTTGGCTTACCCGCTAATTTACCATTTGCAGGCTTGCTAAGGCAACAAACTTATCATCCGCAATTTCAAAAATTCCGTCAAGACCGGTTACCGTAAAGATACCTTTGGTTGCTGCGGCGACGTTACAGAAGATTAGCCGATGCCCGCAATCGCTCAGCAGCTTGCGCAGCTTCAGTAGCTTCGAGAGGCTGGAAGAAGTTATAATATCCACATTGGAGAAGTCAACTACCACCTCGCAGTTACCTCTGTCGCGCACCATCTCGGTAACAGTTTTGAGTTCATCCCCCATTTCCGGCTCCTGGGGCAAGTCCACAAGTATGACATCTTCAGACCAATCTTGAATCCCCATATCAATCTCCTTTTTTTCAAGTCTGTAAAGCTTTCAGAGTTCCCATTTTGTAACTTATTGCAAAATAGGGTCTCTCGCAAGTTTCGCAAGTTTCAGATGTTTTATCGGCACACGTTTGGGCTAAGTTAAACCAAAAATAGGCCGAATTTTACTTGCCTTACAACATGGGCCTATAAAAACTGCTCTTTCTGTATCTTCAGGCGGATGTTTAATACGAGCCGTTGAAAAAGGGTAAGAATTTTATTCCTTGTCTCTTCTTGATTTTAGCTTGAAGTGACCAATAAACTGTCTCGAAACTCTCGCTCCTTCGACAAGCTCGGGACGGGCTCCGAGCCTGTTCGCCCCGCCATAAACGGGTCTTCGACTTCGACCTCGCCGTCCCTGCCTTTTGGACATTTTGAATGCTATGTTGCCGGGTAATTGGCTATTTTAGTCCTCTGGGGCGGGCTATCTCGGGTAAATTGCCATTCGTCGTTCTTGATGTGGGTCAGGGTGAAATTTCCTTTGAGGATTTGGCCGTTTAAGTTCAGTTCAATTCGGTTGTGTTTCTGATGTATTATCTGATATGTACCTGCTTCGGTTAGCTGCACGTTGCCCCTGCCTTTGTTTACCGGCCCCTGATATGTGAGGAACTTGAGCGGGTGGTTGAAGATTTTTACAGCGCTGGCACTCTGGTGCAGGACTTCCTCCGGAGCTTTGTCAAGACGATAGGTTTGCAGGCTCTTGCCTAAATGGAACATAAAATCCCAGTGAACATTCCCCCCTCTCGTGTGTTTTTGTATGACAAATCTTTTATCTTCTTCACTCATCTTCATTATATTAAAACACAAAATCTGCCTGGAAAATATAACTATCTAAGGCAGAAAATCCTTGTTATAATTGTATGGAGGTATTATAATAACACCTGTGAAACAATTTGGTGTTGCCAGGGGAGCGAATGACCGGAAGTAAATCCGGGCTAAGGCTGAGAAATCGCCGAGAGCGGTGACCCTACGAACCTGATCGGGTTAGGACCTGCGAAGGGAGGCAGATAGGAATGAGTTTGATGTACCCCTTTCGCAGAGGGGTTTTTTTATTTCATAAGGTTAATGAATGGAAGTGTTAAAGATAAATGGCGTTGAGAAACAGTTTCCGGTTGGGCAGCTACCTCCAACTGTAGCGGAATTGGTGAAGCATTTGGGTATTGAGGCGGCAACGGTAGTAGCCGAGATTGATGGCCAGATTGTTGAATCCAAAAAGTTTGCCCGGACCCAGTTGCGTAGCGGCCAGAGTATTGAATTGGTACGATTTGTAGCCGGAGGCTAAACCCAAACGTCCAACAAGCCCTTTGAAAATCGTTGATTATATGAGTAAGTTAGTGATAGCAGAAAGACAGTTTAATTCCCGACTGCTTGTGGGAACAGGTAAGTTTGCATCGTCTGAAATTATGGCTGATGCTATCGAAAAGTCGGGCACCGAGATCGTTACTGTTGCACTTCGCAGAGTGGACATTGAAAACGAAAACGACGATATGCTAAACGCGATTGACCGGAAAAAATATCTGCTGCTGCCCAACACTTCCGGTGCTCGTGATGCCCATGAGGCGGTCCGCCTTTCAAAACTGGCGCGGGCGGCAACGGGGATCGAATGGGTGAAACTCGAAGTTACGCCTGACCCGTATTATCTGCTGCCGGATCCGGTAGAAACACTAAAGGCAGCAGAGATTCTCGTAAAAGACCACTTCGTTGTTCTGCCTTACATCAATGCGGACCCGATTTTGGCCAAGAAGCTCGAAGACGTCGGCGCTGCGACGGTGATGCCGCTTGGGAGCCCTATCGGTTCGAATCAGGGACTCAAGACCCGCTCGGCGTTGGAGATTATAATCGAGCAGAGCAATGTACCGGTCGTGGTCGATGCCGGGCTGGGGCTTCCTTCACACGCGGCCGAGGCAATGGAAATGGGCGCAGATGCGGTTCTGGTTAATACGGCTATTGCAACGGCAGCTGAGCCGGCTGAAATGGCAAAAGCATTTAAACTGGCTGTTGAGGCAGGGCGGTTGGCTTATGAATCCGGGTCGGCACCCGTCAGTAAGAGAGCAAGCGCTTCCAGCCCGCTGACGGGCTTTTTGAGAGATGAAAATGATTAGCACAACCAAATATCTCGGCCCAGCTATAAAAACGATACTGGCTGAGAAAGGCCTCGACGGCAATGGCCGGCTCTGGCGCGACCGGCTGGAGAAAATCAGCGGCGTTGATGTTGAAAGAGCTTTGGCTTACCCCACCGGCAGCTATAGTTTGGAGAAGCTGTTGGCGTTTATCTCGCCGGCTGCCGAAGACTACCTTGAGGAGATGGCGCAATTAGCCCGGCAGCTTACCGTTCAAAGATTCGGACGGACAATCAGACTTTATGCCCCGCTGTATTTGTCTAATTTCTGCGTCAATAGCTGCCGATACTGCGGTTTCAATAGAGAAAACAAATTTAAGCGAACCAGATTGACCATTGAGCAGGCTCTTACCGAAGCCGATATTATCGCAGCCGAGGGTTTTAGAGACATACTGCTTGTCAGTAGTGAAGATAGAAAACATGTCAGCGTTAAGTATCTTACGGAACTTGCGAAAAAGCTGAGAAGCAAATTCAGCTCCATCTCGATAGAAGTCTATCAGATGAGCGTTGCTGAATATGCAAAGCTCTTTGAGGCAGGCATTAAGGGGGTTACTGTCTATCAGGAAACATACGACCGCCAGGCATATTCATATTATCATCCCACCGGCCTGCCGAAGGCGAGCATGAGCAAGGCCGGTGCTGCCGGCCCAAAGTCTGATTATGATAACAGATTAGAGACTCCAGACCGCGTTGCTGCTGCCGGTATGCGTGAGATTGGATTAGGGGTTCTTTTGGGCCTGGCGGACTGGCGGCTTGAGACCTTGGCCCTTGCCGAACATGCTGCCTACCTGGTCAAACGCCATTGGCGGTCGCACGTGTCGTTTTCTTTTCCAAGGCTGCGGCCTGCATACAAAAAACTCAAAACTCAAAGCTCAAAACTCAAAACTTCACTTAGTGATAAGAACCTTGTACAGATGATGGTTGCACTGCGGTTGTGCTTCGCCGATGCGGGTCTGGTGCTGTCAACTCGGGAACGAGCTGAATTGAGAGACCGTCTGATTAAACTTGGGATAACCAAAATGAGCGCGGGCAGCAAGACCTGTCCGGGCGGATATTCGCAGCAGACGGATGCCCCCCCGAAGGCGGGTATGATGGGACACTGCGTTGCCGGGAGACAATTTGAAATTGACGATAGTCGCAGCCCGGCTCAAGTGGCCGCTATGATAAGAACACAGGGCGCCGAACCCGTTTGGAAAGACTGGGACAGCGCTTTTACTGAATATTAGCAGGCCATGTAAATATCCGGGCGTCACATTTTTCCATCGTTATCAATTGGTGATGATTCTGGTCCTTTAATCTTGCCGGCCAGCGGCCGGTCTGCTCATGGCTGGCTTCGCCGGCCGAACTCTTTCCTTGCACAGTACAGAACCGGCACGACGAGCATCGTAAGTATTTCAATCATCATTCCCCCGAAGCATGGTATCGCCATCGGCACCATAATATCTGAGCCTCACCCGATTGACGTGAGCACGGGAATCAGTGCCAGTATAGTCGTGGCTGTCGTCATCAGGCAGGGTCGAATTCTCCGTGCCCCGGCTCCAATGGCAGCCAGTGGCTGGTGAGGATTACGCCAACCAGAATAATCGCCGCCGCGTTGGCAATCAGAGGCAGGAAACTGTTCACTTTCTTTGGGATGTAGTCTCTTGAGAGATGATAAAGTCCGATTGCGCCAATGAGAACACCTATCCACCAGGTAAGCCGCCAAGCTGCTATAATAGCGACGATAATTAGTGCTGCCCCCAATATGTATCGCTTCGTCTTTTTGAGAGCGGCTTTTCTTGTAAAGAGGATGTGGGCGGCCGGCGGAATTATGGTCAAAGCGACTATTACCGAAGCGATTAAAGCAAAAGTTTTGGTAAAGGCCAGAGGCTTGAAGAGTTTGCCCTCCGGGCCGGTCATCGTGAAGACCGGAAGAAATCCGACCACAGTGGTCGAAACCGCTGTCAAAACTGCACCGCCGACCTCACTTGCTGCTTTGAAAACGACCGCGAGCTTGTTATCGTTCGGTGCTGCTTCATCAAGGTGTTTTAAGATATTCTCGCAAATGACTATGCCCATATCGACCATAGTGCCGATAGCAATGGCAATTCCTGAAAGAGCAACAATGTTCGCATCGATGCCGAAAACCTTCATTGCGATAAAGCACATCAACACAGCCAGAGGCAGCAGCGCACTTATCAGTATTGAGCTTCGAAGATGCAGAACCAGGACAATGACCACTATGATGGTGACAAGTATCTCTTCTGTGAGAGCATTTTCTAATGTCCCCAGAGTTTCATAAATCAGCCCGTTCGATCGTAAAACGGCACGATGGTCACTTGCGATATCGTGCCATCGGGCAATGTCTTTTTGGCAGCCCCGGCGAAATCTCTTCGATTTTCTTTTTTATGTTTTTAATGGCCTCAAGAGGATTATAGCCGTAGCGAACTACCGCTACGCCGCCGACAGCCTCTGCTCCGCCCTTGTCCAGCGCTCCTCGCCGAAGCGCAGGCCCGTACGAGACCTTCGCCAGGTCTTTAACATAGACCGGGACGTTCTCATTGACCTTTACGACCGTTTTTTCTATGTCCGACAGTCCCTTGATAAAGCCCAGCCCACGGATCACATATTCGACTTTATTAATCTCTATCGTTCGCGCGCCAACATCGATATTGGATGCTCTGACAGCGCCGAATATATCGCCCAGCCCAACTTTGTAGGCGCGCATCGCGTCTGGGTCCACGTCTATCTGATATTCTCGAACAAACCCGCCCACGGAGGCTACTTCACTGATCCCTTCGGCACCGAGCAAAGCATAACGCACATTCCAGTCCTGGACAGTCCGCAGCTCATCCAAATCCCACCCGCCGGCGGGATTGCCCTGCTCGTCGCGACCTTCAAGTGTGTACCAAAAAATTTGGCCTAAGGCGGTAGCATCAGGACCAAGAGCAGGCTGAACACCTTCAGGCAGTGAACCAGCAGGCAAACTGTTAAGCTTTTCCAGTACCCGGCTTCGAGACCAGTAAAAATCTATTTTCTCTTCAAATATTATGTAAATACTTGAGAAGCCGAAAAACGAATAGCTGCGGACCGTTTTTACTCCTGGAATTCCCAGCAGCGACACGGTCAGTGGGTATGTTACCTGGTCCTCCACGTCCTGTGGCGAACGACCCATCCATTCGCTAAAGACTATCTGCTGGTTTTCCCCAATATCCGGTATGGCGTCCACCGGGACTGGGTCGCGAGGCAGACCCCAAAGGTCCCAGTCAAATGGAGCAACCATAATACCCCATCCGACTATAAATACCACAAACAAGCAAACTACGAGCTTGTTCTCAAGGCAAAAGCGTATGAGTTTATTCAACAGCCCCGCTTAGTCGGCATTGACATCTTTTAGCTGTTCATCCATCGTTACGTGAATCTAATCTTATTTGCCAAACTGGGGTAACTTGGCGATATATTTTTCCGGTTCCGCTTCAAATTTATCCTGACAACCAGGACAGCAGAAATAGACCTTCTTGCCTTGATACTCGGTGAACAGTGCCTTATCGATTGCACCGCCCATCACCGGGCAGGTCGTCTGCTCTACCGCAGAAGCAATTTCCTTTACCGGCTCGGCTTTCATAGTCATATGCCCCTGCATTTCCTGCATCCTTTCAGCAGGTGTCTCGTCCGGCGCCGGCTCAGATTTCTTGCAGCCGTTCAGAGCAATCAGCCCTACAATTAACAGACCTGCCAGTAAAAACATCTGAAATTGTTTCGTTTTGCTGTTCATTTGATTACCCTTTCAAAATTAGGTTCTCAATCTTTCTTTTGGAATTGCGGCAGCTTGGCCAGATACTTTTCTGGGTCCTTCTCAAATTCCGGCTTGCAGCCGGGAAGGCAGAAATAGACCTTCTTGCCTTTGTATACGATGAAGAGTTCCTTGTTGATTGGCAGGCCCATTACGGGATAGATTGTCTGCCGGCCGATTTCATCTGCTGATAGCTTTGCTTTGGCTTCGGCGCCGTGATGATGAATCACCGCTCCAGGCCCTTGCAGACTCATCATACTGGGCTTGGCCTGAATCTGCATAGCAGAGTCAATCTTGAAGTTGCCGTTGGTTATAACGATTTCGCCTTCTTCTAATCCGGATTTTACGATATAGTAATCGCCTGCTCTGGGCCCAAGCACTACTTCTCTACCCTCGTAGGTTGGTTTGTCGGCGTCGGCCTGCTGGACATAAACTACTGCTCGCTTTCCCGTAATCAAAGCTGCTGAGACAGGAATGACCAAAGGAGCTTCGCCTGCAGCATCAACCTTGACATAACCGAGCGATTCGGTGGTTGCCAAATCCATGCCGTAGATATCACAACTTCCCGCTTCTGTTTTAGTAACAGATGGATGCATCGGACAGATCCACCTGCCTTCCATCTCAGCGTCCATCACCATACCTCCCTGGGCGACTTTTGCCCGCACCACCGCTCTGACAAACATCTCAGGCTTGAGCTTGCCGTCAAGATTTTCGATATTGACCCGCAGCTTAACCGTTCTGGTCTTTGCATTGAGCATAGGGTCTCGAAAGCTTATTCTCCCTTTGAACACCTCGCCCGGATAAGCCTCTGTCGTAAATTCAACCTCTTGTCCGTATCGAATCCAGGGCAAATCGGATTCGTAAGCATCCAGTTTGACCCACAAACGCGATAGGTCTGCAACAGTGTAAATAGGCGTGCCCGTGTCGACGTACATACCTTCGGTGGCCTTTTTGTCGATGACTATCCCGCCCATAGGGGAATAGATTGTTATGTGTGTCACGGGCTCGCCGGAGCTCTTAATCTTGTCAATCTGGTCAGCGGCCAGGCCAAGCAGGCGAAGTTTTTCTCTGGCTGCCTTAAGTGTGGCAAGAGTGGCCCGTGTAACAAGTTCGGAAGCTTCGGTCCTGATGTTGCCGGCGGCCCTTGAAGCCTGTAGCAGTTCGGCCTGGGCGCTGATCAGCTCGGGACTGTAGAGCTCGACCATATGGTCGCCCTTGCTAACGGTGATGCCGGTAAAATCCACATAAAGCCGGTCGATTCTGCCTGGCACCCAGGCGGTAATATATTTGACCCGCGTTTCGTCATAATCGATTTTTCCGACCATTTGGATCTCAGCGGTGACGAATTTGCGCTCCACAGTGGAGGTCTCTATTTCCATAAGTTTGGCGGCTTCTTCGGAAATCACCAATTCCCGAGGGCCGGCGCCAGAATCCGTTGGCATCGGAACCAAATCCATCCGACAGATGGGGCACAGGCCCGGCTTGTCGCTGATTTTGTCCGGGTGCATCGAACAATACCACTTTTGTGCAACGGTCTGCTCGTCAGGGTGTTTGTGAGCTGTGCCGGTGGGGTGTTGTTGTGAAAGCGACTTAAAGAGATATCCCGCCACAAATGCAATAATTACTATAATTGCAATCTTAACGGCCGTGCTGTGAAGCCATAATTTCTTTCCACTATTTTCCATGGCTGTATTTTACCCTCTGCGTGTTTTATGTATCAGTTTAAGAATCTCATCCAGCTTTTGCTGTTTTTCATTTTCCGACCTTCCTCTCACGGCTTGGGTTACACAGTGTTGAAAGTGCCTTTCCAAAATCCTCTCTTCTATCTTGCCAAGGGCACCTTTGATAGCATATATCTGATTTAAGATATCAATACAGTATTTACCATCTTCGACCATTCTTTGAACACCACGAACCTGTCCCTCAATTCGCCTTAATGCAACCAAGTTGTCCTTATGACTTGGATTTTTTTTCATTTCTTGTCCTTTTTTCGTCTGCTCTTTTATTATACCGCCAGGGGGTATTGGGTGTTCAAAAAAACATATTTTCTTTGCCCTTATTTCTAATCTTGTTACGAAATCGTCCGCGAGCCTTATATTTGACGAAGGCAAATTCTCCCTTCGATTATAATAAACGGCTGACGCCATTCTTGTGTTCCCCCCAAAACGCGCATGTGGATCTATTTCTGAGAATCCGGTATCAATCTTGCGAGAAGGTCTGTAAGATATAAGTGCGAAACTTCCCCTACGGCACAGTAGGAGTACTCTCCCAGTCGGATCGTAACCATTTTACACTTGGCAAATGAACTTTTCCAAAAAAGGTGCTCTCCATGTTGGAATTTTTGGCCCATACCTAATGATTCCGGCCGGTCTGTTACCACCACGATAGACATTATGCCTATTGCCGTCTCCACAACGTAGCTGCCGACTATTTGACCCCGGAAGTGCCTTACACAACAGCCTCGCAGCGACAGCCCTTGCCCAGGACGCGGCATATTGGGGCTAAAGCCCAACTTGTTCTTAAAATAATCAGCCAGCTTTTCCGGGCTGCTTTCATTGTAGAATTCATGATTTGGTGAAAGATTATGTTCGTGAATCTTAACTAACGCCGCATGTGCGGCGGTAGCAGAGGAAGGTTTCGACAGGTGAATAACGAGCGGTACAGCAATAATCAGTACGGCAGCTGCCGAAGCCATCGTGACCCAGCTTCGCCAGTGGGAATGGATGTTTAATAAAAGCCTTCGGCTCCCATGTTCCGAGGGCATTGAGCCGGTTTTTAGCTGCTGACGAATTCGTTCCACCAGCTCTTTTTCGGGCTTGACACTTGCAAAGGCCGAACGCAGCCTACTCGCTAACGCCTCTTTTTCGGCTAATCGCTCTTTACACTGGTCACAATGTTCAAGGTGTTCCGGAAGAACGCCGCCGCCCATTACCTCTTCCAATTGTTCATCGCTAAGGTGATTCATTTCCCATCTCCCGCGAATCCCATCTCTTTTGCATGGGACAGAAGTTTCTTTTTCAACATTGCTCGTGCCCTGCTTGTCCGGCTCTTTACGGTGCCAACCGGCACGCCCATAATCTCAGCAACATCCATCTGGCTGAGCTGTTCCACATCAATCAAGAATAGCGGCAATCGCTGTTCATCCGGCAGTTCCTGTAATGCTTTTATCACTTGCTCGTCCGAAAAATTCTCTAACAAATCCCGCGAATTCGACCAGGCCGTTTCCCTGTTTTGTTGTGGCTCGGCGATCATATCTTCCTCGATCGGCAGTACTTTGCCGATGACCCTTTTACGCCGTACCTGGTCGATCCATTTGTTGCGCAGAATGGTTAAAAGCCAGGCCCTGCAATTGCGCCCTCTTTCGAATGACTCAAATCGCTCGAAAGCCTTTAAGAATGTCGCCTGGACCAGATCTTGGGCATCTTGATAGTTACCACACAAAGCAACTGCTGCCCTGTATACTGCATCCAGATGAGCCAGAGCCATCGACTCAAACTTACTCCTGTCAGCCATAATGCTGGTAGGATACCGGCATACGCTTGGAAAGTCAAATACAGGCAACAACGCATCGGGCAATCGGGTTTAGTCCTGTAGTTCTTATTGATAGTCAAGAGAAATGACAGAGGTATCAGCTGAGCACATTTCTCTAAACTGCTCGACCACGCGGCGAACAGAACCACCCACACCAACGATTATCCGAATCCCGGTACCACCCAATGACCTTAATATGTTAGAGCGGCAATTGCTTGCCAGGACTATCTCAACATTCTCTTCCGATAGTTGCTGCGCGAACAGTTTCTCTGTGGCAAGGCCACCAAGTATAAGAAGCGGATTTGTTATAGCTTTGTATTCCATCGTGTCAAGATCGATAATCAATATGTATTTACTACGGTGGAACTGAGTGGCCACACAAGCGTCAAGAGTGGGCAGTGCTGATGCAACTGCTATTTTCATGGTATAACCTCCTTAACAATAAAACAAACCATTAACTACATCAATACCCGTAGGTCCTCAAAGCGGTATTTACAAAACGCATGTAAAGTAGCGTATAAGTGACTATTTTCTTGCAGTAAGCAAAATCCTGATGCATGTCACCCAATGAGTTTTAGAAAGTTTTGGTTTTGGCTGCCAGCTTCGAATCTTTTTCCACATCCGTAAGTTTGTCCCACATGGAGGGGCACCCCTCACAACAAAAAGCAACTTTTTGGCCTTTGTAGTCCCGTGTAAGATTTTTGGCAATATTTTCAGGGTTGATAGGCGAGCCCATGATAGGACAGCGATTGTTCGCAAACTGCGGTTTCACATGCGTACCGAGAGCCTTGTAGATTGTGATAAGCGTCTTTTGGGCTTTATCCAGTTCGGCCAGTACGGTCTTCTTGTCGCCGGATTCTATCGCCTTGGTGGCTTTGTCGATTGATAACATCGCAATCGGAAGGTATCTGGAGTGTATCATATCTAGGCTTAAGGTCGCGGTGCTGGCTGGTTTCTTCTCAAGGCTTGAAGCCCTGCTCCGGGCACGTTGCCTCTCAAGGTTCAAAATCCTGGTGTTGACAGGTTTCTTCACAGTCGTCTCGGGTGTCTTATTATGGCTCGGGTGGCAATGGTTAGCTATCACCTGAGTCAGGGGAAGACTTGCTGAAAGTATTACAGCTACGCCGATGACAGTGACAACTCCGCTTAATCTGCTTTTGTTCATTCTTCATTCTCCTAACTAAAATCACATTTGTTCTTAACTTTCAGGCGGTTACGATCAACTACTTTATTTGGGACGAACCAACTGGTTCTAACGTTCCCTCAAAAAAATTTTTTATTTGCTTGGAACGATGCAGCATTTCAAAACGTTATGTATGTTATAGAGAGGTATTGTGACCCTTACAGGAGTTGTTGATGAGATGAACCGCTCAGTCAAAGACCCCGTATGTGGCAGAAAGATTGGCAGCAAACTGACGGCTGCTGTAATCTTTCGCTACAGAAGCAAAGTTTTTCGTTTCTGCTCGGAATGCTGCCGAGACAAATTCTCGGAAAAACCAAACCATTATCTCGGCAAACGTCGCCAAAGAGGTCTTCCGCCGCGTATGAAACTACGAATCAATGGTATGAAAGGATTCCATCCTTACAGTGCAAGTGTTGCTTCAAGGCAACATTGATAACGTCGGTCGACCCTCTGCGAAAATGAGTAGAACCACCCATACAGCCAAGCCGAATGCTTCTCGCTTCGTGTTTCATCCCATCAGGTTATTTCACTTGACAGGTTCCTGCAACATAGGCAATAGCTCGCGGACATAAACAACAAGAAATCTAACCTTGTTCAGTCTGAACTTTCCAATATTATGCCACCGGCGATGATATTATCATTGCTGTTATAAAGCACAAGCTTTTGGCCGGGGCAAGGTGCAAATTGAGCCTGGTCAAATTCAACGGTTATATGTTCCCCAGTCGTATCTACAATTTTACATGGTTGAGGGTTGCCATACGAACGAATCTTGCCATAAACCTGCTCGCCAATAGCTACCTCTTCAGGTATAAGAACATTTATCTGATTTGCCCTTATAGTGCGGGAGCTTACTTCTTCTCTGGTACCCAGTGCGATGGTATTTGTTTCTGCATCTATTCTGCCTACATAAAGCGGTTGACCGCCTGCGAAACCGACACCGCGTCTTTGGCCAAGAGTGTAATTGGCAATTCCTTTATGGGTGGCTATCTTGTTGCCCTGCATATCTGTTATGTCGCCATGCTGATTGGCCTCATTGTCAGTCAAAGCTGTCCGATAGTCGCCTTCTCCGGCAAAACATAATTCCATGCTTTCGGGCTTGTCGGCAACACTCAGTTTAAGTTCAGCCGCGGTCGAGCGGACCTGCTCTTTTGTCAGTTCACCTAAAGGAAGAACAAATCTGGGTAGTTTTTCTAAAGTGATACCGTAGAGAAAATAGCTCTGGTCCTTAGTCTTATCTTCTGCTCTGCCCAGGCGTACTTGTCCGCCGGTTTCGGTAACCCGCGCATAATGACCCGTGGCAAGATAGCCAATCTCAAATGTTTCCTCTAAGAAATCCCAGACCAGCGAGAATTTCAGCAGTGTATTGCAGTCGACACAGGGATTTGGAGTTTGGCCTTTTGCATAGGATTGGCGGAACGGTTCAATTATAAGCTGCTCGAAGGCCTCGGTAACATCAACAAAATAGTGGGGTATATCTAACTCGTTGCAGACAAACGCCGCATCAGCTCCACAGCAACGGCGACTGCTTGAGCTGCGCGAGACAGGAATTTTCATTGTGATACCCAATACATCCCAGCCGTCTTCCTTGAGCGAATGTGCAGTGACACTGCTGTCAACACCGCCGCTCATTAGCACGGCTATTTGTTTGGTTTCCCGCCTTTTGGGGTCCCTGGAACGTGCTTTCTTGGGTGACCAGGGTGAAAAACTTGGCGGTAGCAGCTCAATGTTATATTTGCCAGCCGTCATTACTTTAAAGAATCCTAATAAAAAAGTTCCGTACTCAAATACCTCTCGCCCATATCAGGCTGTACTAACAAGATAAGTTTGTCAGCATTTGCCTTCTTCGTCCTTAAGGTCGCGTGCAATCTACTCTTCGTCTCTGAGCTCGGTTATTTTTGGGTTTTTGCTGCAGAGCAGACATTCCGGATTGCGCTTCAACCGAACCTTGCGAAATTCCATTGTCAATGCGTTATATGTAAGAAGTGTGCCGGTCAATAAGTCACCAATCCTCAGCAGATATTTTATCGCTTCTGTTGCCTGCAACGATCCGATAACGCCCGGCAGCACACCAAGCACACCTGCCTGCGAATGCGAAGGCACCGCGTCCGCAGGTGCCGGTGATAGAAAAATGCAGCGGTAGCAGGTGGTCTGGCCAGGCAGTACCGTTATTAACTGGCCGTCAAATCTGAGAATCCCCGCGTGCGAAAATGCTATCTTCTCGAAATAGCAGGCGTCATTGACAAGGAATTTAGCAGGGAAATTATCCGTACCATCGATTACAAAATCATATCCGCGAATGATTTCTCTGATATTGTCGGCTTTTACCCGTTGATGGTAGGTTTTGACTTTAACATCGGGATTTATTGCTCGCATCTTGGCTTGGGCAGAGGCAACTTTTTCTACTCCCACGTCATCGGTGTGATGAATTATTTGTCTTTGAAGATTCGTTAAGTCCACCTTGTCTGCATCGACAATTCCAATTGTCCCGACCCCTGCCGCAGCTAAGTATAACGCCGCCGGTGAACTCAGACCGCTGGCTCCGACAATCAATACCTTGGATAAAAGTAACTTCTCCTGCCCGGTACCACCGACCTGTTCCAGCATTATGTTTCGGCTATAGCGCTGTATTTGTTGCTCCGTTAATTCCACTTCCGCCTCCCATAAAATAGAGAAATTATATCTCGTTGTTATCTTCGAGGGTTGTTTCATCAAACTCGATTCTTCTCAAAATCTGTCCGTTAAGCTCAACTGACACCATCTCCGTTATCTTTACCTTTTGTTGAACTAAAAGCTCACTCACTGTCAAACTGCCACTACAATTAGCATGTTCGCCATTCACGATAATTTTCATTCTTACACCTCAAAGGCCATTGCTATCGCCTGCTCAAGAGCGTTTTTGATATCCTCAAAATCCTCGATATGTGTCTGAATCTGCTAATGTTATTTCTGAAATCAGAAGTGGTGTCTATAATTTTCTATCTAATTTTCGGTAACTGATGGCCTCGGCGATATGTTCAGGCCGAATGTTTTCGGCCTCGGCGAGATCGGCTATTGTTCGGGCGACTTTGCAGATTTTGTCGTGGGCGCGGGCGCTCAGGCCGAATTCCATCATCGCTTGTTTTAGAATAAGTTCACTTGCTGAATCAAGCTTGCAGAACTTCTCTACCTGTTTATGGCTCATTCTTGCATTGGTCATAACCGCGCCGTCACTGAACCGTTGTGTCTGAACGCCTCTGGCCCTGATAACATCCTTCCTCATAGCTGCTGAGTCCAGTTGATCTGACCTTGACCGAAGCCTGCTGAAGCTTATCGCAGGCACATCTATATGAATATCAATCCTGTCCACCAGCGGCCCGGATACCTTTGATATATATCGCCTGATTTGCCCCGGCGTGCAGTTACATCTTCTCGCATCGCTGCCAAAATAACCGCAGGGACAGGGATTCATCGCCGCGACAAGCATAAATTGTGCGGGGAATCTGATGGTCTTTTTCGCACGTGAGACGATGACGAAGCCATCCTCCAACGGCTGACGAATCATCTCAAGGATGTATCGTGGAAATTCGACAAATTCATCGAGAAACAATATCCCAAAATGAGCCAGCGACAATTCGCCGGGCCGCGGTGTTGTTCCGCCGCCGATCAAAGCCGGCCCGCTGGCTGAGTGGTGTGGCATTCGCACAGGCCGGGTAGCCAATAGCGCCCTGTTCTTACCCAGCAGCCCTACCGACGAGTACACACGAGTAGTCTCGAGAGACTCTTCCAGACTCAAAGGCGGCAGAATCGTCGCTAATCTTTGCGCAAGCATCGTCTTTCCCGCTCCAGGTGGGCCTATCATCATTATGTTGTGTCCGCCGGTAGCCGCGACGGCCAGTGCCCGTTTGACACTTTCCTGGCCCTTAACATCTTTAAAATCAACTTCATAATTTGATGCTACGTCAAAAAGCTCCTCAACATCGACGGTAGTAGTCTCCAGCGGTAACTGCCCTGAAAGAAAACCTGCTGTCTGAGCGAGCGACCCAACTCCAATGACCTCGATATCGGCAACCACTGCAGCTTCTTTGGCGTTGTCTAGGGGGACTATCATTCGGCCAAAACCGTTTGCCGACGCGGTCATCGCCATACTCAGTACGCCATTGACCGGCCTGACCCTGCCGTCCAGAGCCAGCTCACCGACAATAATGATGTCATTAAGAGCTGAACTGACCAGACTACCATGACCGATGAGCATACCCAGAGCAATAGGTAAATCGAAAGCAGGTCCCGCTTTTTTCACATCGGCAGGAGCCAGATTTATTAGAGACTGGGTTTTGGGATACTTATAGCCACAATTAACAATTGCGCTTCTGACTCTCTCGATGCTTTCCTTCACCGCAGCATCCGGCAGGCCTACGATAACGGACTTCTCAAATCCGCCCCGCGCAACATCAACTTCCACCTCGCAGATTATCCCTTCAATACCTTCAAGTGTAACACTATGCAGTCTCGCCAACATATTGTTCCCCTATTTTATTGATTTGAAGCGTGTATTTTAAGGCTTGTTTGACAAGCTTGCAAGCAATTTCGGGCAAAGAGAACTTTTTGGGAGATAGATTAGCTGGTGGTCACAGGCCTAGGAATTGAATCGCCAGGCCACAAAGCAATATGGTTGTCCCCGCTATAACATGCGCAAAGCGTTGCACCTTGGCCAAAGGCAGAAAATTCACTCCCGTACTCGCGAGAAGAACAACCCCTAACATAGTAGCAATAGTTGCCGTGCCGAACACAAGGGTAACCAACAGCACGCCAAAGAAACCGTTTTTCGCAGCCGGATACATCAGTATGGGAATCAAAGGCTCACACGGCCCGAAGATAAAAATGACAAACAGTGTCCACGGTGTGATGCTTGAAGTGTTTTTGCCGTTGTGAACATGAGTGTGCTTTTGATGATGACTATGCCGGTGCGTGTGCGCGGCCTGGTCTGTGTGAACGTGGGTATGCATATGGGGCTGGTTGCGGTACGCCCGCCGCAATCCCCAGACCAGATACGCCAGTCCGAAGGCGATAAGCAGCCATGCTGCCAAGTTGCCCCGCGCCGATTCGATGAGCTCCAGCTTTTTGACCGCCAGGCCCATCGAGACCCCTATCAAACCCAGCACCACTGAACTTGCTATGTGCCCAAGGCCGCACAAGAAAGTTATGAAAGTAGTTTTGACTCGTGACCACTTTCGTGCCCATGACATCATGATAAAGGGCAGATAATGGTCCGGGCCCAGCACAGTGTGCAAAAAGCCTATGGAGGCAGCGGTAATAACAAGAGCACTCAACTCCGCTGTCATAACACTCCTCGAAAGAATTAATATTTATTGTTAAAACTTGCGCATAAAAATACCGAATTTGTGCTACCACGTCAAGAAAGTAATTGACAGAAAAATAAAAAATTTATAAATATACTCATCCGTTTATGAATCACTGGTTTTAAGGAGATTGTATGGCTTCGTCAGAAAAAGTGCTCGTCATAGATTTGAACGAAAATCCCGAAAATCAAAAGCTCTTGGATGGCAAACCGCAGACCTGCGGAATGCGCTCCGGCAGAGTATATTTGGCCCCCGGTCAGGCCTGCGGCCAACATAGCACCGAGAATAAGGAGGAAGTGCTCGTTTTTCTTTCCGGCCGAGGCGAGCTGCTGATTGGCGAAGAGGGCTCTTTTCAAGTCGGCCAGGGCAAGGTCTCTTATATACCACCACATACGGGACATGACGTTAAAAATACCGGCGCCGAACCACTTGTCTACATCTATTGCGTCGCCCCCATAGCTGGCGAATAATATACCTCGATTGTAAATCAAGTTCTCAGTGACCCGGCCCTATCAACATAGTATGGATTTTAGTGGATTTTATGCTATGTTTATGTTACCGATGTCGAACGTGGAAACATCAATACACAAACGCAGAAGAATACTTCTCCACTTTTTTCTGGGGATTGGATTGCCCAGTTTGCTTCTGGGTTATCTTGC
Source organism: uncultured Pirellulales bacterium (assembly GCA_964348055.1). Taxonomy (GTDB): domain Bacteria; phylum Planctomycetota; class Phycisphaerae; order Sedimentisphaerales; family Anaerobacaceae; genus JAUXAL01. The sequence continues at coordinate 1,205 of CAYGBH010000016.1, read as the reverse complement.
GTTCCGTGGCATCCAAAATGATATAGCGTTGCTGGAAAAAGAGCAGCTCAACGAACACAATAAAATTGCCCAACAAATTACTAATTCAATTAATGACAAGATTTCAGCTCTCGAAGAGGCCTTTCTCGATTCGGTCGCGAATCACCAATCGCCTCAGCGCGGTTCAGCCATCCTGCGTTCGCTGGAGCGCCTAAAAAGCCAGCAACCTCTCGTTGAAGAAGTCTTCTTATTCGAAAGCGCCGAACGCGTTCAGCTTCCCCTTGCAAAGCTTCTTTTTCTTCCTGTTGGTATTGCAAAATCATTACCCTCTCAATCGCAGCCATCCGCCTTATTTCTCGGTCAGCAATATGAATTTCAACAGAAGCGTTATCAAGAAGCCCTGACCAGCTATAAGCAGGCATTTGACCAGGATTCCAATCACCAGGCCAAGGCTGAAGCGCTGAATGCAATTGCCAGAGTTCAGAGAAAGTCAAACCTCTTGGCGGACGCCATAAAATCGTACAAGACAATTACCCAAGACTACAACAATATACGATTGGGCAGTGGTATGCCATCGGGATTGGTTGCGCGGTTAGAGCTCGGCGCCTTATTTCTTGCAATCGAAGATTCAAGCAGTGCCGTTCAAACATTTATTCGTTTATACCAAAGTCTGATTCATGCCGAATGGGAGCTGGAAAAATCTCAATATGAATATTTTGCTCAACAAGTTGAAGAATCGATTAATGAAATCTTTTCGCAAAATGCACCCCTGCAGTCATACCAAAGCACCTTTACAATGTTGAGAAGCGAGGAAAAAAAGCAAAGAGAAATCACGGAAAGGCTGCTTACATTTCAGGAAAATGCAGCGCCTAATTTGCTGGCTAAAGTTCCTCGAAGTATGGAAGATCCCCGCAATGCACTCAAGCGATTTACATTGGACATCGCAGGACGCACGTATCTTGTTTCAACGCCGGGCGAACGGAAAGGATATGGAAACGAAGATAACGGATTCTGGGGGCTTCTGCTCAATTCTGAACAGCTTAAGGCCAACTTTCTGTCGCCGCTAATCCTACAGCATGTTTCCTCTGAGGATATTCACTGGATTGTAAGAGGCAGGGACGGCCAAGCCATCTTGAAATCAGATGACTCAGCATCGGGTTCTATGACCGTCAGAGCCAATTTTGCCGGGAACTTTCCACCCTGGTCTCTTGAGCTCTATCAACAGG
>CAYGBH010000015.1:0-22944 GCA_964348055.1 uncultured Pirellulales bacterium | reverse complement strand
CCCTGTCAATAACTTGTTGGGTATGTTTCAGACAATAGAACTGGAAAAGGTTGATTGATAATAGAATGAGCAGGCGGAAGGTCAAAAAGTTCAGGTCAAAAACTGGTAAGCGGGTGCCGAAGAGCATACGTGATGATTCTGTCGCGCAGTTAGAAACTGAGGAGATTGCCAAACGGCAGCAATACTTTGAGATTTTCCTAATAGCAATCCTTCTGGCTTTCGGCATCTACCAGTCGGTTCTTTATTTCGGCCATAAGGTTGTCCCAATTTCGGATTTCCCGGATATTGTCAGGACAGGTCATGAGCTCTTGTCTTTTAAGGTTCCCACACGTTTCAAACAGGCCCCGGTTGTTGGCGTGCTGCAGGCTTCGCTTTCTCACTTGGTTGGTGGTCAGCATCCGGATTTGACTGCCGGCTGGCTGCTCAACGCCATATTGCATCCGCTTAATCTGGTCTTGCTCTGGCTTGTCGGCAAAAGGATCGTGGGTAAATCCGCCATTTGGTTCGCTATAATCGCTATACTGAACTATTGGGTGATATACATGCTCACAGAGCCCATCATTGAAACATCTCTGTTGTTTTTCTCGCTTTTGACGTTTTATCTTATCTTTAAGCGCTCGAACTGGTGTTATGTTGCCGCTTCGGTAACAACAATGGTGCGATATGAAGGAGCGGCACTAATTCTGGCAGCTTTTGTGATTGATATGATATACCATAAAAGCAAGCGAGAGCGAATTCGGGCCTTTTTGTATTCGGCACTGGCAAGTGTCCCTCTGGTACTTTGGATGTTAGGCACCGTTTTGACTTGGAGGCGGGGTACAAGTCATTATTTCAATGTGCTGTTCACTAAGGAATACGCGGAACGATTCGCCGATTCAGCCGGGAACAGGACGGGTATTGTCCGGCACATGAAACTGCTTTGGACAGTGGGGTTTTATCCTCTATTCAGATTGACAACAGAGGCCAAAGGCAGCTTCGAGAAACTAACTTTTGGCCAAATCGAGTCGATAAAAACATTTTTTAGTTTCAGCCAAATCACGGCGGTAGCCGCTTGTACTCTCGGTGCTATCTATGGGCTTTGCAAACGTCAGTGGAAAATATTAGCATTTCTTATTTTCTTTGTGCCTTATTTTGTGCTTCACGCAATATATCCTTATCCTCTCCAGAGATTTCATACTAATATTTTCTGGATAGCACTATTGATGTGTTTGTTTGGTTTCCAGAGCATCTGGAAACTCATAGATAGAAATGGGAGGGTGCCGAAAAGCCTCGTGCTTATATTGCAGGGCTTGATGGCAATAGTAGCAATTATCTGGCTTGTTTTACTCATTCCTTATTTGCCGAAAATATCCCAGTTGAGCCCGAAGTCAGCTTCCCTGCCTTATGTGGCAATGGTCTTGGTGGGGCTTATTTTTGCCGCACGAATTCTGATTTATGGCCCCAGCGGCTTCTTGCGAGAGCTTTCTATACTGGCGCTTGTCTGCTTGATTATTGTATCAAATCAGTTCACGCTCGTTCGCCTCATTGGTGACGGGCAGAGAGAGAAGGAATTCAAGCAGTTAGCAGACTGGTACATTTCCAATGCCATGCCGGGCGAAAAGTTGGGTCTTTACAATTTTCAGATAGTGAGGATATTCGCCCCTAAGTATGCTGAAAATATTGTAATCTTGCCAAAAGCTGACAATCAATCGGAGTTTGTTAAGGCCTGTTATGAACAGGATATCACTTACGTTGTATGGGCCACGAGGGAAGGATTAAGAGACGACCATTCGGGGTATCGGCAGTTCGGTCTGCATAAAAATATAGCCCATTTGCGAACACCAAAGGATATTGGTCCTTATCAGTTTGTTTCACAGGTTGGCTGGAAAGGAGGATATGTTAATATATTCCGCCTTCGCAGGCCGGCCGATGTCATAAAGCCGCAAGCTCCGGACAACTGACCAGTCGCTTTTTAGGTTACTATTCCACTGTGACGACTTCTTTGAGTTCGGGGACCCTTTCCCTCAGGATTCTTTCGATGCCCATTTTCATTGTCATCGCAGCACCGGGGCAGCCCTGGCAGGCTCCCTGGAGGCGCACCTTGACAGTATTATCGTCATCGGTTCCCACCAGCTCAACATCGCCGCCGTGGTCTTGCAGACTTGGCCGAATAAGCTCAATTACGTCTTTGACCTTTTCTTCGAAGGTCTTTTCAGTTTCAGATTCGCCGCAACCACATTTATCACACATAGGAGATCTCCAAAAGATTTATTTACCGATATCATTATATCAGCAATTTAGCTTCAGGCCAGCTATTTTTGGGTAAGGTTCGAAAATGTATTTGGTAGGGCGAAAAGGGTAAAAAACCTTATCGGCTGCCGTATAAATTGCCGAAAAATATAGTTGACAAAGCGAACTTGAGTTCGTATATTATCTTTGTATTTGTATGAAAACATGCAAATACGGCCCTGAGACATCCCTAAGGGATGATTACGGAATTATGGCAGGGTTTAGAATCTTCGGGTAATTCGGTCGTTTTTCGCAGTAAAAAGCGATTGGCTCACCGGAGCGACCCAGCGGAGCCATAATTGGCCGGAATAACAATATAACGTTTATCAGGAAAGGATACAGAGATGAAATCAAAGTCCCGCACTTCGGCTCGTTCAGCCGGTCAACCCACTATTAAAACAGGCGCACAGATAATCGTTGATATGCTTATTGAACAGGGCGTCGATACAATGTTCGGCTATACCGGCGGTGTGGTGCTGCCGTTGTTTGACAGATTGTTTGATGCGCCGATCCATTTTGTGGTTCCACGTCACGAACAGGGCGGGTGCCATATGGCTGATGCCTATGCCCGTGCCAGTGGAAAAGTCGGCGTTGTGGTCGCGACCAGCGGCCCTGGTGCGTGCAATTTGGTTACCGGTCTTGCTACGGCAATGATGGACTCGGTGCCGGTGGTTGCCTTGACCGGGCAGGTTCGCACGGAGCTTATCGGAAATGACGCGTTTCAGGAAGCTGATACTACCGGCATTACCCGTCCGATTACAAAATACAACTGCATTGTCAAGGATGTTAAAGACCTGGCCCGTACCATTCGGGAGGCATTTTATATTGCTTCGACCGGTCGGCCGGGTCCAGTGCTGATTGATATACCGGTTGACGTGGCAGTTGCCAAATACTCCAGCGGTGGTTTGGTCGAGATGGAGCTGCCCGGGTATCGGGTTCGGACCAAAGGACATACTAAGCAGGTATCAACCGCTGCCGAAGCGATAAACAAATCTAAGCAGCCAGTACTTTATGTCGGCGGCGGAGTAATTATCGCAAACGCAAGCGAAGAATTAAGAGCATTGGCGGAAAAGGCGCACCTTCCTGTGGCAATGACGCTTTTAGGGCTGGGAAGTTACGACCAGAGAAAGCCGGAATCTCTGGATATGCTCGGGATGCACGGGGCCGCCTATGCCAATTATGCCGTACAGGAGTGCGATTTGTTGATTGCTGTAGGTGCCCGCTTTGATGACCGAGTTACGGGCAAAATCGAGACCTTTGCTCCGAACGCCAAGGTAATCCATATCGATATCGACCCTTCCAGCATATCGAAGAATGTTCACGTGGATATTCCTGTTGTGGGCGATGCCAAGGACATCCTTAGTGAGATGGTTAAGAAAGTTGAATACCGTGAAAGGAAAAGATGGTTCAGCAAAATCGCCGAGTGGAAGAAAAAGTTTGCATTTCGCTATGACAGGAACTCATCGACGGTCAAGCCGCAGTATGTTGTCGAAGAGCTTTGCCGTCAGACTAAAAACGAGGCAACTATAACTACCGGCGTTGGCCAAAATGAGATGTGGGCCGCTCAGTTCTACCGATTTACCAGGCCCAGACAGCTTATATGCTCCGGCGGACTTGGCACAATGGGCTTTGGTCTGCCGGCTGCCATAGGCGCTCAGGTCGCTAAGCCTGATGCCACCGTTATCGATATTGACGGTGACCATAGTTTCAATATGACGATGACGGAGCTTGCCACAGCGGTTGAGCACAATTTGCCGATAAAGGTTTGTATTCTAAACAACGGGTATATGGGAATGGTTCGGCAGTGGCAGGAGCTCTTTTATAATAAGCGTTATTCCAAGAGTTATTTGTCCAATCCTGACTATGCGGTCGTTGCGCAGGCGATGGGTGCGGTTGGAATTACTGTTGATAACAAAGCCGATGTTCCCAAGGCCATCAAAAAGATGCTGGCGGAAAAGAAACCTTGCGTTGTTGACTTTAGAATCGACCGAGAAGAAAATGTTTGGCCGATGGTTCCGGCTGGCAAAAGTCTGGATGAAATGGATGGGCTTGATATACTAGAAAGGTTGATCTGATTTGAGTTTAGAAAGCGGAATGAAAAATGAAGCATATAATAAGTGCATTGGTGGAAAATAAACCTGGCGTTCTTGCCCATGTTGCAGGGATGTTTGCGGCACGTGGGTTTAATATTGATTCGCTCGTCGTCGGTCGAACCGAAGACCCAACATTGAGTCGAATGACGATTGTTGTTATCGGCGATGACAGGGTCGTTGAGCAGGTTCGAAAACAATTAGCCAAAGTTGTTCCCGTCGTTAAGGTCCAGGATTTTATCGGTCAGCCGGTGGTAGCGCGTGATTTGATGCTTATAGCTATTTCGGCGCCGCCGGAAAAACGCCCTGAACTTATGTCGCTGATTGAAATGTTCAGGGGCAAAGTTGTGGATATCGGCCAAAAGTCGCTTATGGTGGAGGTCAGCGGACCTGAGTCCAAGATCGAAGCTTTTATCAATGTGTGCAAGCCTTACGGCATCAAAAGCGTGGCCAGAACCGGAACAATCGCAATGTCGAGGCAGGCGAAAACCGAGCCCTGAATCATATCTCGTCCGAAATCCGAGATGTGAAATTAGCACGTCTATAAATTCCTTGCTTGGTCAGCAGCCTTTAATATAATGTGCAGATACGAAAAATGGCGGCTGATGGACGGTTTACAATCTCACCAAGATCGGACCGGATTTCGGGCCTACCTGAGAAGTTCAAGGCATAAGATAAATGAGTTAATAATCTCTGTAACACGGATAAGATAAGGAGAATAAGGTTATGGCAGCGAAAATCTATTACGAAAAGGATGCGCCGATAGATCCGCTAAAGGATAAAAAGGTGGCGGTTATCGGCTACGGCAGTCAAGGCCATGCACACAGTCTGAATTTGCGAGACAGCGGCATAGAAGTAGCAGTGGCTGAGCTGCAGGGAACGGATAACTTTAAACTCGCGGTCAAACACGGCTTTACGCCGACCGATATAAAAGCAGCTATGGATGGTGCGACGCTGATTATTGTAACCGTGCCGGATGAAATTCAAGCAAAAATTTATGCTGAACAAATTGCGCCAAATTTGGTGGCAGGTCAGACACTTGGTTTTTGTCACGGCTTTAATATTCATTTTAAGTATATTGTGCCGCCGAAGGATGTTAATGTTGTGATGATTGCTCCGAAGGGGCCGGGGCATCTGGTTCGCAGTGAGTTTGAAAAAGGCGGCGGTGTGCCAAATCTTGTAGCTATACAGCAGGATGCGACCGGCAATGCGAAGCAAATTGCCCTTGCCTGGGCAAACGGAATCGGCGGCGCCCGCGCAGGTATTATTGAAACCACATACAAAGAAGAAACTGAAACGGATTTGTTCGGCGAGCAGTGTGTTCTTTGCGGCGGCCTAACCTCACTAATTAAAGCCGGCTTCGAAACGTTGATAGAAGCGGGATATCAGCCTGAGATTGCCTATTTCGAATGCATGCATGAGGTGAAACTGATAGTCGACCTTATGTATCAGGGCGGGCTCAGCTATATGAGATACAGCATATCCAACACCGCCGAATATGGTGATCTGACCCGCGGGCCGAGGATTATCACTGAGCAAACCAAGGCTGAGATGAAAAAGATACTCTCGGAGGTCATATCCGGCGAGTTCGCCAAGGAATGGGTAAATGAATACCAGTCAGGACTGAAAAAGTTCAACGAGTTATATGAAAAAGACCACGGCAGCCGTCTGGAAACAATCGGGAGGGAATTACGCAAAATGATGAAGTGGATTGATTCGAAAGAAGTCTGATTTTGTAACTCACAGTTTGTAGTTCGTGGTTCATGAATTCTCACGTGGGTTCGGATCCCGTCCTGCGATTTTTTACAAAATGGTCGTTGAGGACGATATTGTCACAGTCAAAATCCGCTCAGGTGCGTTTGCGCATAAATTCGTATCTCGTGAAGCACGGCGTGTGAGACGAAATACGAGATATTAAAAAAGAGTGGGTCTGTAAGCCGAGTTCTGTATCCCCGCACCAAAAGTTCATCCGTTTTTCGTTTTGTTTCAATGTGGTTGCATTGCCATTTGTTTGTTCTTTAAAGTTTTCAATTGTATGAACTTTTGGTGCGGGGCGGCGGCCATTTATCTTGACCAACTGTTGCCAGTTAGCTCTCCCGATATATCGGGAAGCGACCTACCTGCTGGCCGCCCCCGTTTCTGTCTTCGACAGAAGACATGGGGGCACACTCGGGCCGAGTAGCGGGCCCTATTTTGCAAGTAGTCGCAAAATGGAAACCCAGCCAGCTGCTTGGTCTTGCAGGCGGTGGGGTTTGCCCTGCCAGTACCGTCACCGGCACTGCGGTGCGCTCTTACCGCACCATTTCACCATTGCCTCCCGCACTCACTTTGTGAGTGCGGGATCGGCTGTGTATTTTCTGTGGCACTTTCCCTGGGGTTACTCGGGCCCCATTTTGCAATAAATCGCAAAATGGCAATCCGCCCCCGGTGGCAGTTAGCCACCACCGTGCCCTGTCCTGCCCGGACTTTCCTCCAGCCTATTTTGAGGCCAGCGACCGCCCGACCCACTCTTTCAATTGACTATTTAATATTTACTATTGGCTATTTTAACACAAAAAGGCACAAGAACAGCAAAAAGGTTAAATAGTTCTCTGCGGTTTTTTGTGTCTATTTTCAAGTTTTTTAATATAAACCATTATAGCAAAAGTTCATTTTATTTTCCACTTCTTACCGTGTTATTTCGATATGTTTTTTGAAGTTATCATCGTCAGTATAGGGGAAATCGCTTCTGAAGTGGACACCTCGACTCTCCTGTCGCATTTGGGCCGATTGCGCCATAAGAAGGCAAACGGTGAGCATATTCTGACATTCCCAGCTCTGGGGCGAATCAAAGGTTTTATCCATCACATACCGCTGCCAGAATCTGATGATCTCCTGGGTCTCTGTGAGCGGCTGGGCTATTCGCGTGATGCCGACATTTCGCCACATAAGGGCTCGAAGCGAGTTTTTAACGTCGGCAGTATCCAGACCGGTACGGTCTGAGTGCGGGATTTGATATTTTATTAGAGGGTGCTTGAGTAGGGAGACAGCCGTTTTTTCGTGTTGGGAAACGGATTGTCCGGCTGTTTTTCCGAATACCAGTCCTTCAAGCAGGGAGTTACTGCCGAGCCGGTTTGCGCCGTGCAGGCTGGTGGATGCGATTTCACCACAGGCATAAAGATTTTCGATGCTTGTTTTGGCTGAACTGTCGGTCTTGAGTCCCCCGATCATATAGTGTGCGCTTGGACGGACGGGAATCAGGTCTCGGCTGACATCTATGTCGAAACTTTTGCATAGTTCGCTAATCCGTGGAAATCTTTTTGCAAAGTGTGCCTTATCGAAGTGTCGAACATCAAGATAGACGTGTGTTGATTCGGTTTTCCGCATCTGGGACAGGATGGCTCGACTGACAATATCACGCGGGGCAAGCTCGGCGGCTTCATGATAGTCCGTCATAAAACGTTGGCCCTTGTTATCAAGAAGAACTGCCCCTTCGCCCCGAAGTGTCTCAGTAATCAAGGCCCGCGTGGCACCTGCAACGTAGAGCGTAGTCGGATGGAACTGCATGAACTCCAAATCCCGCAATATAGCGCCGGCCCGGTAAGCCATAGCAATGCCGTCGCCGGTTGCAACTTCTGGATTTGTAGTTTCACGATAGAGTTGGCCTGCCCCTCCGGTTGCCAGGATTGTGTTTGCAGCCCAGATTATCTGGTCCGCTTTACGCGGATTCTGAATATCGTGGCCGATTATTCCTACGCACTCGTTGTTGTCGTTTGTGAGCAGATCGATAGTGTAGAATTTTTCCAATATCTTTATATTCGTATTCTGCTTGACTTCTTTTATGAGTACCTCTGCAATTATCCGCCCGGTTTCATCGCCGTGAGCATGAGCAACACGCGGATGGCTGTGGCCGCCTTCGAGCGTAGTAGCGATATGCCCGTCGATTAGATCAAACTCAGCACCCCACCGGAGCAGTTGCTCTATCAGTTCCGGTCCCTGGCGAACGACCAAGTCGACTATACCTTCGTCACATATCCCGCAGCCGGTATTAAGTGTATCGGCTATGTGCGATTCGAATTTATCTGCCTTATCAAGCACTGAAGCGATGCCGCCCTGGGCTTTCCAGGTGTTGCTGTTTTCCAGAGTATCCTTGCAAATGATGATAACGTTGCGGTGCTTGGCGGCCTCAATAGCAGCGCGAAGACCTGCGATGCCGGCTCCAATCACCAGGCAATCGGTAAAAAGCTGGTGTGTGGAGATAGAATCAATATTTACCAGATAGCGTCTAAATTCTGATTTCTCAGCCATTGACCTGATACCTACCTTACTTTTGGGCTACTATTGGGGGCCAATGTTGTCGGGAACCCGGTCTTTGCTCTTTCTGCGGTTTAAGACGATTTCACCGGTGAATACTCTGTCGTCATCGGCGTATTTGAGGACAAACCCCTGGAGTTCTTTTGTCGATGCTGTTAAGACAAGTCTATCCTCAACTGAAGTATGCTTTACGGCAGCGGGGTCTTCCTTGAGCAGTTCCTCCATTTTAGACTCTAATGTTAATCGGATCTTCAACTGGGGTTCGATGGATTCTACTTTTATAAATGTGTGAGCAGGTATTAAGAACAAAGAGTTATATGGCCAGTCTATCTTGTTTTGGTCCTCTGGTTCGCACGGGAGTTCGGCCGGGTAAGCATCCAGAAAAAGCCTGTCCTCCAGCTTTACCAGATGTGCAACAAACAAGCCTTTCTTGTCCTTATCATCGGAGAAAAGCAGTTTGTAGGCTTTTTCAGGCTCGGCAATGCGCTTGAATTCCCAAGTAACCTCGGGACTGTTGGGGTCATCGGCCCAGGTGCCGAGTAGTTTTTCTTCGAAAACAAGGTTTTCTTTGGTGAAAAGCGGATGTAGCGACATAACAGGTACACAACCACCTAAAAGGACAGCTAACAGATAAAAAAGGAGCTTTCTGATATTCATTTCGCTCTTCCTTTACCATTGACTATTTTTATTAGGGACCGCAGACACATTTCATTGCGTTTTAGCGTCCTTATTGATTATTTCCAATTATCAATTATCACTTTCGATTGCTAATTGTCAATTGCAAAGAGGGTTCAAAACCGATAGATTGCAGAAATTGAGAGTTTTGGGTGATGAGGAATCTTAAATAAAGGATGGAATATGCTGGATTTGGACCTTGTCGGCTGGGTTGTAGTTTCATTGTGTGCGATTATGGTGGGGATTACGAAGACCGGAATTCCTGGCCTTGGGATTTTGGTGGTACCTTTGATGGCGATTGCGATTCCAGCGCGGCAATCCGTTGGTGTGCTGCTCGGTATCCTGATATTGGCGGATTTGTTTGCCATCGTGTACCACAGGCGTAACGCCAGGTGGGGTCATGTGCTGCGTTTGCTACCGGCTGCTTTTGCAGGGATTGTAGCCGGGTACTTCGGATTGAAGGTGGTCAATGACCAACAGCTTAAGCCGATTATTGGCGGGATAGTATTGGTGATGTTGGGCGTCAATTATTGGTGGACGAGTGCTAAAGGGCAAGACACACCAGTACCAACGCAATGGTGGATTACGGTGGGGCTTGGTTTTTTGGCTGGGGTTACGACGATGATGGCGAATGCGGCTGGACCTATAATGATTATTTATCTGCTGGCTATGCGACTGCCCAAAGTTGAATTTGTGGGGACGGGGGCATGGTTTTTTTTCGTTATTAACTGGCTTAAGGTGCCGTTCAGCGCGAATCTGGAGTTGATGACAGTAGAGTCTGTGAAGCTTAATTTGATAATGCTTCCGTTTATTGCGGCCGGAGCGGCGGTGGGGATACTGCTTTTGAAACGAATCCCACAAAAAACATTTACCGCCGTTGTGCAGATTTTGGCGACTGCCGCGGCCATCAGGCTTTTATTTTAACTGGCAGCCGTGTCGATAAGCGAAGCAAAATTGGTTTGCAAAACTTCGATTGAAAAGCGATACTTTCTGCTATGGATAGCGGGGAATTCGAAAATTCAATCCCTGCCGGAGACGAGCAGGGGCATTATTCCTGTGAAAGCGGGAGCGATCTTCGAAGTTCGAACAGATTGGCTAAGACTCGCCAGCGCATGCTCAAACGGGACCTGGAGGGGCGGGATATTACCGACCCTCGTGTGCTCAAAGTAATGGCTGAGATTCCAAGGGAGGAATTTATACCGGAGTCTTGGCAGTCGCAAGCTTATGCGGACGGTCCGCTGCCTATCGGAATGGGCCAGACTATTTCTCAGCCATATATCGTTGCCTTGATGACTCAGGAGCTGCGGGTCAATAGGGATTGTGAGGTTCTGGAGATTGGAACGGGCAGCGGATATCAGACTGCTGTGCTCAGTAAGCTGGTAAAAAAAGTTTATACGGTAGAAAGATTTGCTCAGCTATCTGAGTCGGCCCAGGCGGTTCTGGGCAGATTGGGTGTAAGTAATGTTGAGTTCTATGTCGGTGATGGCAGTTGCGGCTGGCCGAAGCGGCGATTACCAACATCGAGATGTTTTGACAGGATTATGATTACCGCTGCGGTGCCGAAGATACCGGAGCCTTTGGCCAAACAACTTGCCGATGGGGGTCTTATAGTCGCCCCTGTCGGTTACGGAGGAGTGCAGGAACTGTTGGCCTGCGAAAAAAAAGCAAATAAAATCATCGAAAGATTAATCTGTGACGTTCGGTTTGTGAAACTGTTAGGTGAATATGGATTCGAAGGATAGGGGGGAGTTTTATTATGAACAGTAAACAATTAAAAGTGCTGTGGATAGCTATTATCCTTATTACACTTATGGCGATTTTCCCCCCATGGCTCGGCACAACGAGAAACGAGAGTGAGAAGTTTATTGGTTTTCATTTCATTTTCAGTCAGCCAAGATATAAGGTACACCATGGAGTAAGTTATCGGATAGTAAACGGTAAGAGGGAAACTGTTAACCCAAAAGCCTACGATTCACATCATGACTATATAAACAGCCGTATCGACCTGAATAGGTTTCTCATCCAGGTCATACCTTTTATTCTTATAGCCGCTGGGCTTATGTACACATGGAAAGACAAAAAAATCAAAAAAATAAATGATGAATCGACACCGGTAATCAGAAACAATGATAAAAGTTGATGAAGAATCACAAAACAGGCTCGACTTGTCTATGCCGGTTCGGTATCTCAAAGGAGTCGGGCCGGCCAGGGCAAAAACCTTTGCACGGCTGGGCGTTGAGACAGTTGGGGATTTGTTAGAGTATTTTCCGCGGGACTGGAACTTTTTGCCCGAATCGACAAAAATAGCCCAAACACGGCCCGGCCGGACAGCAACCATTATCGGTATGGTCGAGTCGATAGACTACCAGGATTATCGCAGGCAGCCGATATTTGAAGCTGTAATCAGTGATGATACGGGAGTATGCAGAATTATATGGTTTCATGGGGGGTTCCTTCGCAATCAATTAGAACCCGGCCAAATAATAATGGCATCGGGCAAGGTTACTGTGTACAAACATCAGCTGCAACTGACAAATCCGAAGTTTCTTGTACTCAATGAGAAACATCCACAATCGGCTGAGTATTTTAGCGGCGGGGTATACCCGGCCTGCAAAGGACTGACCAGTAGACAAATCAAAAATATAATCGGGCGTGTGCGTGAAGCAGTCGATAAGCTTGTGCCGGAGTTTTATGACAGAAACTTTCTGAGGAAAGCGGATCTGGTGGGCAGAAAGGAGGCATTTGCCTGGATACATTTGCCGCCAGACGAGAAAAAACTGGCCCAGGCAAAACGCAGATTAAAGTATGACGAATTATTTCTAATGCAGTTAGGATTGGCGCTTCGCCGATATAGAATGCAGCATTTTTCAACGGCGGCTCCGTGTGTTTGCACAAACGAAATCGATAGTCGAATCAGGAAACGTTTTCCGTTTTTGCTTACCGAGGACCAAAACGATTGCATCGCTGAAATTGCTGCAGATATGGGCAAGTCAAAACCGATGAATCGCTTGTTGCAGGGTGACGTAGGGTCGGGCAAAACGGTGGTGGCGCTTTATGCAGCCTTGCTGGCTGTTGCCAACAAGAAACAGGCGGCAATTATGGCGCCTACAGAGATTTTAGCAGGCCAGCATTTTCTAAGTATCGAAAGATATTTAAAAAATAGTAGAGTCAAGAGGGTTTTGTTGACCGGTGGATTGACCGGTAAGAAAAGGACAGGGCTCTTGGAACGGACAAGAAATGGAGTGATTGATATCGTCGTCGGGACGGTCGCATTGTTGCAGGCCGATATAGAATTTCAAAAGCTCGGCCTGGTAGTTATTGATGAGCAGCATAAATTCGGAGTCACACAGAGGGCAGAACTACGAAAGGCCGCCGGAGGCGGCTTTGATCCGGTCCAGGCCGTTGGCCTGGACACTCCGCATTGCCTTGTTATGACGGCCACGCCTATCCCTCGAACACTGGCTATGACTGCTTTTGGTGATTTAGACGTCTCTGTTATCAGGCACTCGCCGCCGGGCAGAGGTGCTGTTATTACACGCTGGGTTGACCGACAAAATCGGCGGAAAGCATACGAGTTTATCCGCGAGCGTCTGAAAGCAAAAAAGCAAGCGTATTTTGTTTATCCACGGATTACCGCAGTTGAGCAGGACGGTGACGTCAAAGTCGCAACTGATGAATGGAAGTATCTTTCTAAAGATGTTTTTCCAGAATTTACTGTTGAGCTTCTGCACGGCCAAATGCCCTCTGCAAAGAAGCAGCAAATTATGTCGGAATTTCGCAGAGGCAGAATAAACGTGCTGGTTGCCACTGTAGTGGTAGAGGTCGGGATGGATGTGCCGAACGCGACAATAATGGTCATAGAAGGAGCGGATAGATTTGGGTTGGCACAGCTGCATCAGTTGAGAGGGCGTATCGGAAGGGCGGAAGCCAAATCATATTGCTTTTTGTTCGCCCAGACCGACAACGAAACAGCTAAAGGCAGACTTGAAGTAATGACAAGAAGCAATGACGGTTTTGAGATAGCCGAGCATGATTTGCGGCTGCGCGGACCGGGAGAATTGTTTAGCACGCGACAGCACGGATTGCCGGATCTGAAAATCGCAAGTATCGTAGATGATTTCGACCTGCTGGTTATGGCAAGGAAAAATGCGTTCGAGCTGGTCTCAAAAGACCCGATGTTAACAAGGCCGGAGAACAGGAATATTCGCCAGGCGTTGTTGGTTAAGTTCGGCGATTCGCTCGGATTAGCAGATGTAGCTTAAAAAGCCGATAGCATAAGGTGAGAGACGAAAAGATTTTGAATTATGGTTTTTCATTTTTTAGCTTCCAGTTTTCAGCTATACACTATATGCTAAACGCCAATTATGCGGATAGATTACAAAAACAAGCGTCTGGAGAAGGTTTTAATCGGTATTAACGCTTTGGCAGCGGTGGTGGTCGCCGCGTCTTTTGTTATGCTGATCGGCGGTTTTAAGAAGCCCTTACTGCCGGAGGTGATTTTATATGCCGTTCAGATTGCTCTGCTTTGCATCTTCATTGTGGAGAAAATAATCCGGCTGTTTAACGCAGTTTCAAAGGTCGAATTCTGGGGGGCAAACTGGTTTGAAATTCCACTTTTGCTTGCACTTGGCATTGTTGCGTTCGGAGCGGGACGTTGGTTTGCACCTCTCAGAGCTGAGGCCACAGTAGTTCGGCATTTCGCAATAGGTGTTTATCTTGTCCTACAGGTTGCCACTAAGCTTTGCAGAACATCCGTGGATTTGGCAGCATCGGGAAGGAGTCCAACGCGAACACTAATTGCAAGCTTTGTGGTTTTGATAATTTCCGGAGCTGGGTTATTGATGCTGCCCAGGGCATCTACTGGCGAAAACCTGAGTTTTGTTGATGCCCTGTTTACGGCGACTAGTGCCACTTGTGTTACCGGGCTTATCGTGAAAAATACCGGCCGAGACTTTAGTTTAATGGGGCAGTTGGTAATTCTGACGCTGATTCAGCTTGGCGGCTTGGGAATAGTAGTGTTCGGTGCAGTCTTTGCACTGCTATTAGGCCAGGCGCTCTCCTTGCGTGGGGAGGTGGCAATGCAGGATTTGCTCAGTGCCCGCACGCTTAGTCGAATAGGTAATATGATAGTATTTATATTTTTCGGAACAGGGCTTATCGAGGCTGTTGGCACGGTGAGCCTCTTCGGGATGTGGGATGACGTGCCCGGCCGAGTTGCTAATTTTCACGAGCAGTTGTTTTACAGTATCTTTCATTCGATTAGCGCTTTTTGCAATGCGGGCTTTAGTTTATTCAGTGATAGCTTTGTCAGCTATAATAAAAGCTGGGGTGTGTACGTGGTGGTTTGTCCGTTGATAATCTTGGGCGGACTTGGCTTCGGCGTGCTTTACGATCTGGCCAACATTGTGGCTGACAGGGTGAGACGATTCTTCAAAAGGTGGTACAACAAGCGCTACCGGTTCTCGATGGAGGCACCGAGAAGGATGCGGCTGCAGACCAAGATTGTTCTCAGCGTAAGTGCCTGCCTGATTATTTTGGGGATGGTCGCTATACTTTTGTTTGAGCGCTATGCGAGTGGGGGTAGTTCCACCGAAAAACCCGGCGTTCTGGGTGCATTTTTTCAGTCGGTCACAGCCAGGACGGCCGGGTTCAACACGGTCAATATTAAGGAATTGTCGGATTCGAGCAAGTTTGTTTTGATTTTGCTTATGTTCGTCGGCGGCTCGCCTGGCTCGACGGCGGGCGGGATCAAGACGGTAACATTGGCTGTTGTGGTAATAACGGCTGTCGCTGCTCTGCGGAAGCGCAGTGAAGTTGAGATGTTTAAGCGCTCGGTTCGGATAGTTGTCGTGGGTCGAGCAATTACTGTAACACTACTTTTCGTTGCAGTTTTGTTCGCCGCTACATTGATACTGACTATTACCGAGAATTCACGCGGTTTTACTCTCTCGGAAGTTATGTTCGAGGCTGGGTCTGCTCTGGGGACTGTCGGCTTGACAACCGGCATAACGCCTTTTTTGACAAATGCCGGCAAATTGATTATTATTGCCGTGATGCTTATCGGCAGACTTGGGCCGTTGACACTGTTGGCGGCGCTGACGTTTAACTTGAAGCCGGTTCGATATAATTATCCGGATGAAGCGGTAATTGTCGGATAAAATATTTTCGATATTCGAATTTCGGATTTTGTGTGGGAGCTAATGCTATGAAGCGGTTTGCTGTAATAGGATTAGGGCGATTCGGCCAAAAGTTAGCGATAGCTTTGGCGATGAGTGGGGCAGAGGTTATCGCAATTGACAAAAACAGAGAAGAGATAGAGCTGATTCGAGACCAGGTAAGTCATGCCGTCAGGCTCGACAGCACTGACGAAGGGGCGCTTAAGGCACAAGGCGTTGATAAGGTTGACGTTGCTATCATTGGTATAGGACAAGGCACGGGAGGTTTTGAGGCTGCGGTTCTGACGGTTGTGAACCTTCGTCAAATGGGTGTCAAGCAAATATACGCAAGAGCAGAGGACTTGATGGCAGGCGAGGTCTTTTCCAAAGTAGGTGCTGTGGAGGTTATCTATCCTGAAATCGAATCGGCTCAACGGTGGGCATATAAGCTTATCGCACCGCAAATCGGAGAAAAAATAGACTTTGCAGAGGGCTATAGCCTGGCTCGGATAAAGGCGCCGGCCAGCTTCGATGGCAGAACAGTTATGGATTTGCAACTGCGACAGAAATACAACGTGAATTTGGTTTTAATTAAGCGGGGTGAACACGGTAAAAGCAAGAAGAGTGAGAAGGGCAGGATTATAAACGTTCCTATGCCCAATACCATTATTTATCAGGATGATATTCTAATGGTGGTCGGCTCCGACGCAGATTTGGTAAAGCTGCCGCAGGAGTAAAGGAACTCAGCCGGGTTTTTAAGCTTTTGGTTCTCGTGAAGCGGGGTCCCTTCGATACTTTCTTAACATACCCAGCAGGTTCTGCATATCTTTGGGGAGGGGGGCTTCGAATCTTATTATTTTGTTAGTTGTTGGGTGTTTAAATTCGAGAGTCGAAGCATGAAGGGCTGCTCGGCCTATAACCGGCTCCTGCACGGCCGGTTCGGCATCAGCCAACTGCCACGGATAGACCAATTTACCGCCATACATATCATCAGCAACGATTGGGTGTTTTATGTATGAGAGGTGAACCCGTATCTGGTGTGTTCGGCCGGTTTTCGGTGTCATCTTCAACAGGGAAAAACCGCGAAAGCTTTCGACGATTTCATAAAAAGTGATTGCTTCTTTACCAATTTCCGGCCTGATTGCGTATTTTTCCCTTACCTTTGGGTGGACGCCCAACGGTGCGTTTATGCGGTCAGCTGTTAGTTCAGGCATGCCGTGGACAATGGCAAGATAGGTTTTCTTGACTTGGCGTCGTTCGAATTGTTTGGCAATTTTCCACTGGGCGGTGTCGTTTTTTGTAACGACCATAACACCGGTAGTATCCCTATCGAGTCGATGTACGATGCCGGGACGAAATTCGCCAAGGCCGCTTGATAGCTTATCCGAATAAAACGCAAGGGCGTTTACCAAAGTGCCGTGTGTGTTGCCACGTGCCGGGTGCACAAGCATATCGGATTGTTTATTGAGAACGATTATATCGTCATCTTTGTAAATAATATTCAGTGGGATATCCTCGGGCAGAATCTCTTTGCTGGGTGGTTCGGGGACTGTTAAATCAATTTTATCACCCGGGCTCAGCTTAAAGCTGGGTTTGACGATTTTGCCGTTAACCTTAACGGCACCTTCCTTAATTATGCTTTGGATGAAACTGCGGCTAAATTCTGACAATTCGGGTCGGCTGTGAAGGTATTTATCGATCCTGCGTTCTTTAATTAGATTTCCTGCTTGAAGCGTCAACGGTTCGTATCTGGTATCTCGCATCTTGCACATCTTGCTTGGGCCCCCCGCCTTGCTAGGCTTGGCGCCCAGACGGGCGGGAACCCTTCGTGAACTATTTGCCGGGCGTACTGACAGGATCCGGCTCTACGGGAAACCCTTCAGGTACCTCAGGTACACTATTTGGGGCTTGGGCATCAAGGTTGACATCAATGGGCTGATTAGTGTCAATGGGTATATTGATGTCAGCGATCTGATAGGTGTCACCGGGTTCTATCTGGATCATCTGCTGTGGAAGTTCAACAGGTGTTGGTTCTTTTGGCGATGGTTTGAAGACCACCTTTTGCTTGTAATCGGTCATCGTGTCAAGGCGGTATTTTGCCTGGACAGCTGCTACAGTGCCTTCAAAATTGGGATTTGTCACTATATTGCGGTATATTTGCTCTGCCTCGGTGAAGTTGCCGAGTTCTTCCTCGCAGAGCCCCAGGCCGAATTTGGCTTTAGCCATTAAAGACGGATTGAACGAGGATCTCTTGATAGCGTCGGCATAGCTGGCCTTGGCCTGATTTATTTGCGCTGTTAAATCCTCCTTGCTTACAGTCCCAGGGCGGTAATGCAACTCTGTCCGCAGGGCTTCTGCTTGTTTAATAAGTGCCAAAGCTGCCATCCGGTCGTTATTTGCGGTCTGCGCAAAGGTTCTGAGATTGCCAGCGGGCTGGAGGAGCATAAATGAAAGGTCTCTTCCCAGCGCTTGGGCCCTGAGGATTTGCCTTTTGCTACCTGATAGCTGGTTAAGCAGATTAGTAAACTCGAGCTGTTCTGCAGCTACTGTCCTTTTGCTGTAGCCCCTGTGGATGTAAAAGATTGCGGCCGTAACAATCACTGCTGAAATGACGATAATCATTGTGAGATTTTCCTTTGTCCATTGTGGCAGGTTGCCCAGCCATTCGGCCAATTCATTGGTTTTTAGTTCATGCCGATGGTCAGCTTTCATATTCTTTTCCCTTTTGTCTCATATCGCGTATCCGCCGGACAGAAGTTCACCTCGGTGCTGCCGGTCTCGATCAGACCGACCTTCGTCAGGTATCATGATGCATACATGGTCAATACGCACGATAAAATACATTATAGCAAAATTTCTTTTATCTTGCAATGGGCCTGTTTGTCTGTTAAAATATTAATTGATAATCAGTCGAAAGGGTACAGATGTCGAATTTTTTGCCTTTTAAAGAGCCAAAAATAGGTTTTTTTTCATTTTGTGTGCTGGTTTTGATAGGTTCGCTCTGTGCGGGGCCCGCCACTTTAAGCGTCAACAAGGCGGCTGGCTCAAGTGCTGCAGAAGGGACCTCGGTTGGCGGCAGCGGCGTTTGGGACCCAGCGAAATATATCAGCCTTGATGAAATTAAGCCGGGGATGGAGGCGTATTGCCTGACGGAGTATGGCCTTACTGGGGTCGAGAAGTTTGATATGGAAGTTGTGGATGTAGTACGCAATACGGAGCCCGGGAGGGATACGATTTTGGTTAGGGGGACCGATGAGCGCTTTGTCGACACAGGTCCAGTGGCCGGGTGCAGCGGTTCGCCGGTCTATATCGACGGCCGACTGGCCGGGGCGCTGGCTCTCGCCTGGGCTTTCAGCAAAGACCCGCTTTATGGAGCGACACCAATAGAGGATATGCTCAAAGTAGGCCAAGAGAGAAGCGAAAGACTGGATACCAGATACCAGATGCGAGATGCCGGATATGTTTTTGACTTTTCCAAACCTTTTGACTTTGCTGAAATTGACAAGCAAATCGCAACACCGCGACATTCAGGAAACAACAGCTTAGCTGGTTTTGCTAATTTGCCTTGTCCATTGATTATCTCTGGTTTGCCGGCGGCTGTTTGTGAGCAGGCCAATGCCTTAGTTGAACCTTTAGGACTTATGGCTGTTCCCGGTCTTGGCGGTGATATGAAGAGCCAAGCGCGGGGCCAGAAGCCTGAATCGAGAAGCGATGAGCAGGAGGTGCAATTAGTTCAGGGAGCCTGTCTTGCCGTGCCACTGGTAAGTGGTGACATTACGATGAGCATATATGGGACAGTAACCGAGGTTATGGGTGATAAGGTTTATGGCTTCGGGCACAGCCTTGGTTACGGTCCGGTCGATTTGCCAATGGCCATAGGGAAAGTGCACACAGTGGTGCGAAATGTGGTTATTTCCTTTAAGGTAGCCAGCGTGGTGGAGACAATAGGTGCCTTGATGATGGATGAGAGCGCGGGAGTTCTTGGACGGATTGGTGCAGAGGCCAAAATGATACCACTGACGATACGTGTAGACCGCTACAATGACACCGAAAAACGCCTGTACAACTGCCAGCTCGCTAATAATCGGCTGCTTACTCCAACAGTACTTCGTTTGGCTGTGGCTGGAGCAGCTCTTTACCTCGGCGATGTTCCGCCGGACCATATGATCGAGTACAAGGTGGCTATCGGCGTAGGTGGCGCCGGGTCGATAACCTTTGAGAATGTCTCAACTGGCCGGGGTCTGGCTGAGTTGATAATGGAAAGTATGGGCTCGGTTGCGCTTCTTATGAATAATCCATACAAAGAAGTTGATATAGAGTCTATCGATTTCGACATTCGTATAGTGCCGAGAAGTATTCTTTCACATGTATGGTCGGTGGATTTGTCTGATACGAAAGTCAAGGCAGGTGAGAATATCGAGATTGGAGTGGTCGTGGAATCTGTCCGAACGGAAAAGAAAGAATACCAGTGTAGTCTGAAAATACCGGAAGATTTGGCGGCTGGGAAATATGAGCTGACTGTGTGCGGCTGGCAGGATTACATATCGTTTCTTTTGAAAACTGTTCCCTACAGATTTATTGCGTCGAGTATGCCGCGTTTGATTGAGGCACTTAATTATTCTCTGGGGATTGACAGAGATAAGTTATATTGTCTTTTGGTTCTGCCGTCTCGGGGCGTTGCGGTTGAGCAGGCTGAGCTGCCCGATTTGCCGGCAACGAAGGCGTTGGTTCTGCAAAATGCAAAGAGGGCGCTGAGAATCCAGCCCTATCGATATTGGGTCGAGAAAAGTGTTGAAACCGGCACAGTCATTATTGACAAGAAGGTTATGAGTATAATGGTAGAAAAATAGAAGTACAGAAGAGAGAATTGGTCTGGTCCGATTGCCAATTATGAGAATCGAAAATCGAGAATCATTCAATTTTTTTCAGTTATGATTTCTAATCTACTCTTTTTTATCCAGGGAGTTGCTATGAGAGACAAATTTCACCTTAATTGCAGATTGACCTTTGCAGTTTTAGTCTGTCTGGTTTTGAGTTCAGCTTGTTCAGCGGTTAGCAGTAAGATTACGCGTCATACCAGCAGTTCGGATTTATTGAAGGGCCAGGCCGAAGGCACCGTGATTGGTTCAAGAGGGACTATTCAACTCGGGCGGGCGGCCGAGGAGTTAATTGAGGAATTTGAGGGGTTTGAAGACGTTTGGTCGATAAACAGTATTATTGTAAGCGGTGGGACGGTTTACTTTGGCACAAGCCCAAACGGCGGCATTTACAAATACAGCCTCAGCAGACTGACGAAGATTTATCCGGCCGAATCAGAGAAAAACCCCAACGACATTCAGAGTAGAGAACCAAATGATGCGAATGAGCCTGGCAGCAAGACGGTCGAGGCCGAGCAATATCTGTCGAACGAGCATGTTTTTGCTATGGCCACTGATGTGGCTGGCAGACTCTTAGCTGGTATAAGCGGTGACAAATGCAGATTATGCCGGTTCGAAGGCGGCAAGATGGAAGTTGTTTTTGAGCCGAATGACGCTAAATATATCTTCGCGATAGCTATTGACGATAGCGGTAATATTTATTTAGGGACCGGGCCGGAAGGTAAGGTTTACAGACTCGATTCTCTCGGCAAAAAGGCAAAGCTTATCTACGATAGTCGTGACAAGAACGTTCTTTCACTGACAGCCGGACAGGATGGCTATATTTATGCGGGAAGTGACAGCCGAGGACTGGTATATAAGATAAACCCGCGTACCCAAAAAGCAACGGTTTTGTATGACAGCGACCAGCCGGAGATTACGGCACTGTTGTTTGAAGCCGACGATGTTTTGTTTGCGGCGGCGACATCGGCTAAGATTGTCCAGGCCCAGACGCAGTTTGCTGCGCGATTGCGCTCGACTGGTCGGCCTGAGGCTGAATCGAAAGAAGGCGAAAGTTCCGGCCGGAGCGAAGGCGAACGTAAACTTGAAATTGCAAATACAAAAAGAGTAACCGGTGGTAAACCAGTTCAAGCGCCGCCTTCAGCCCGTAAACCGGCAAAGCCGGGCCAAGCCAGTTACATATACAAGATAACCAAGGACGGTTTCGTGACCGATGTATTCAGCGAGAGTGCAGTTTTCTTCTGCTTGGCACAACAGCACGGAAAGCTGCTTGTCGGAACTGGAAACAACGCCCAGGTTTTTACCGTCGAGCCGGCCGTGGAGCAGGAAGCAGTTATCTACGAGGATGAGCAGGCATCACAAATAACGGCCATAGCTGTGGCCGGTGACGAGGTATATCTTGGGACGGCGAATCCTGCGAAGTTGATGAAGTTGGACTCCGACTTCGCTTCCGAGGGGACTTACACTTCTGACCTTATCGACGCCGGTCAGCCAGCGCAGTGGGGTAAGCTGCAAATCGAAGCAGATATTCCGCAAGGATGCAAGGTTCAGGTGGCTTCTCGCAGCGGAAATGTCAAGGATGCAAACGACCCGACTTTTTCGGACTGGACAGAGCTGACGGAAGTTACAGAACCGGTACAACTGCGATGCCCTTTGGGCAGGTTCTGTCAGTATAAACTTGTGTTGCAAAGCAAGGAAGGTCACAAAAGTCCCATTATAAGAGAGATCGCCGTTGCCAGTACTGTGCCAAATTTGGCGCCGAAAGTCGAATCGGTGACTGTTGGTCGAATCGAGACGGCCAGCAAAAAAGGCTTTTTCAAAATCGGCTATAAGGCCAAAGACGACAACGGTGACAAGCTGATTTACAAAATAGACTTCAGGAAGATCGCCAGGACAAACTGGATCGAACTGAAAGACGAACTCGAAGCTACGAGCTTCGAATGGGACGGAAAGACCATTGAAGACGGTCGATATGAAGTCAGGATAACCGCAAGTGACGAGAGAAGTAACACTACTTCAACTAAATTGACCGGTAGTAGAGTTAGTGAGCCGGTAGTAGTTGATAACACGGGGCCGGTTGTTGAGAGCATGAAGACGATGTCCGTCATTGAAAACGGCGTAGAATACAGAGTTTTCGGGTTTGAGGTCTCAGACCAACTCAGTGCGATTGGGAAACTGGAATATACAATCGACAGTAATGCTGACTGGATAGGTGCTGTACCGGATGATTTGGTTTATGATACTACGGACGAAAATTTCACCCTCAAAATAGATGCGGAAAAAGATTTGCCGAAGGGCGACCATGTACTCACAATTAAAGTCAGCGATGCGGTCGGTAATACAACATATAAGACTTTCGAGGTTAACACTCGACGAAATTAAAAAATTGCCTAAAGTAAGCTAAAGTTATATGTTAATTTCATTTTAGTCATTTCAAATTTTAGGCACTTCAAGCTTCCAATGCGATATATCGAATTTGAAAAAATCGCTGAGACGGTTGAATCGCTTTGTATATCAGCCAGCTATGAACTTCCATGTGATGTTTTAGCTGCTCTTGAAGAGGCGACGCAAAAAGAATCCGACCCA